>NZ_JAUBSA010000028.1:0-76828 GCF_036702115.1 Microcoleus sp. LAD1_D5
ATTTTGGTTTGTAAGGCAATTATCTATGTATATCTTGCCTTACAGATTTTTTTTTGCTCACTTTTTCAGTGCCATTGGAATATGGTCCTTTCTCAAATAAGGCATTGGAGGGGACCTCTGGTGATGCACTGACCCTCTGGCGACGACGCTGCTTAGACACGATTCTTCCGAACAACCAGAGGATAATTGGGTTAATTGAGGCTAATAAGAAAAATTTCCCTTATCCGTGGGAAGTTTATAGGCAAATGATGGGTTACAAACTTCATGCAGATTCCTTTCGAGACAACTGCCTGTTGGAAAAGAAAGTCAACGACTACAAGCTATTTCCCAGAGAATTTGATAACTTTATCAAACAGAGCCTTGGTCTACCTGTAGAAAATAGAGAGAACAGACCCGAAGAAGAGATTGAATTTAGACAGGCGACAGTTTCAGCCTACATCGAAAAGTTCTTGGCAAACCACTCGTTTATTGAGCGAATGGAGAAACTCAATATAGCCATGTTTGATGTTGATCTGAAGGATGAGCGCAGCCTTCGAGTATTTGCGACAAATACTTATTTCTTCACCGAATATACGTTTGAGAAGATCATGGCGATTGATCCAGGGGTTGATGCAATCATTTGCTCTAACCCCTATGGGAGGTATACGTGGGAAGCCAAGGCCCTCTGTATAGACCATAAGATCGGCTTATTCACGCTTAGGACATTTATGGGTGCCATCCGTAAAAATGGTGATGAGTTCCTGGACTATCTACTACAAGAAGACAAATCTAGTCGTCTTAGCTACTTAAAATCTCTGCTTGATAAAGCCTCAGTTCCTGTAGGTTTTCAAGTGTATATATTTGGTTCGTATTTGAGACGAGAAATTTACAAAGATATTGATCTCATTCTGGTCTATCCAGTAGGAGCGGCTGAAGGAGTGCTCTTTTCAATAGTGGAGAGCATCAATCAAGCATTTAAAGAAAAATCATCGCAGCTTGATATAACAGTATGTTCGGAAGCAGAGTATAAAGCTATGAGTTTTGAAAATGACAACCGTACCAAAATTAGATAATTCAATAAGGTGACAAAACAGCCCAACAACCGCAATGCACCGGAACTTTGAAGAATGATGGTTACTGACAAAAATTGTCTGAGTCCGGTGATTACGAACGTTATGAGTGGTACAAACTCTCGCTGAATAGCAATGTTTAATCGTGCGATCGAGGCCGCCACTTAATAAAATTTGACAGTCAGCGCTAAAGATGAAAGTGTTGGGCGAAGCGAAGCATTCGATCGCGCTCAACCCAACCTCCAATTTAAAACGGAAAATAATTAATCCGAAAGTATAGGCCTTTTTCCTGCAAAGTTCGATCGCCCGATCGAGCATTTATCAAAGGAATACCATAGTCTAGACGCACATTCAACCGATCGCCCATCTGCCAAACCAGCCCCAAACCCGCACCCAGCAGTTTATCCGAGTCAGGATTCGGCTTTTCCTCCGAATGGTTCCACCCTACCCCAAAATCGATAAACGGAGCGATTTGCAACAAACCTTGGACTTCCGGGACACGCCAAACCGGGATTCGCACTTCAGCAGACGCGATCGCACCGCTATCAGTTAACAGCAAATCTTGGCGATATCCGCGCACGCTTTGAACGCCACCGATCCCAATTTGTTCTAGGGAAAGCAGAGGGCGATCGGCTAATTGAATATCGGAACGCACTATCAGCAAGGTTTCTGGCGCTAACAGCCGCACGTACTGCGCTTGTCCGCGCCATGCCAAAAAGCGGCTGTCGGGCCCGCTATCGTTCGCAGTAGCGCCGAACAGATTAGTACCGACGGAGAATTGCGATCGCGCCGCGAACACTTGGCTGGAACTCCGCTGCACGTATTCTTGAAAAAAGCGCACAGCCGAAACTCGCGTTTCGCCACGCTCATTTGCTCCCGCCGAAAGCGCAAATCGTTCCCCCGACAGGAATGTATCGCTTTCTTGCCGCGAAAAACTCAGTCCCAAAGCCAAAGTGCGATCGGGCTTTTCGACAATCGGCTGGCGGTAAGTTAACTCGTAAGTCCGCGATTTCCCCTCAATTTCAGCAGCATCAAACGGTTCCTCGATGATATTGGTGCTAGCAGCACTCGCAGCGAACGCAATCGTGCCGTTGCGTGCGTTGACGGGGACGGTGTAGCTGCCGTTGAATTCGTTGCTGCCGTCGGTGTTAGCATAAGATACCTCTAATCCGTCGCCCAAACCGAGCAAATTTGCTTGATTGATGCGAACACCGCGGCGAAAACTGCCGACGCTGGGCGATCGGTTGTTGTCTGCGAACACTTCACCGTTAAAGCTGTTTGCTTCTTTTACCCGCACTTCTAAGCGGCTGTTTTCCGGGCGGCTTCCGGCTTGGAGTTCGGCGGAAATATTGCCAATTAAGGGGTCTAGTTGCAGCAGTTGCAACGCTTCCAGCAGGCGATCGCGATTGAGGGGCCGTCTGGTAGCGCGCTCAAGGCGCGATCGCACGTAATTTGAATTCAAGCGCCTGTTTCCAGTAATCACAATTTCATCTAATCCGCCTTCTACAATCCGAATTTTCACCACACCTCCGTCTCTCGGAAAGGTTTGGTTGGCTGTAATTACAGCGCCGGAATTGATGTATCCTGCCGCTACATATTTTTGAGTGACGGCTGCTTCGGCTGCGATCAGTTCAGCAAAGGTGATTTCGCGCCCCGCAAACTGTTGCGTAACTTCTGCTAGTTCGCGATCGCTAAAAGCCGTGTTGCCCTCAAATTCAAAGCCATCGACCCTAATTGTACCCAGAATGCTTGGTCTAGAATCGCCGGGAACAGGTGTTAGCGGCGTTGGTTGAAGGGGAGACGGCGCAGGCGGTTGCGGTGCTGTTGGTGCAGGTAATTCCGGCTCTCTGGGCAGAATTGGGTTGGGCAGTTGGCTTAATTGCAAAGGTTGAGCGATACCCAAATCGGTTTTTTTTCGGTCAATCTTTTCTTCTAGTTTTTGACCTCGGTTAAAAAGCTCGGTTTCTTGAGTGTTTGTGCTAAATGTGCGATCGGCTGAATTAGCCGCTTCCGGCTCTAAGTCGGGAATTTCCGCAGGTGGGGATAAGGGTAGAGTTGTCGCCAAAGCCGATCGTTCTGATTCAGCCGGTAACTCCGTTTCCTCGTCTTTTACGGGCAAGTCTTCGCGTTTGTCAAAAGTGGTATCGTTGGGGGCTAAAGCTCGATCGCCTCCGCTGCTGACTGCTGCCAAATCCTCAACATTTGAGGTCAAAATTTTAACTGTGCTAGCGGATGTTTTCGCTGGTTTTCCCAGCCAAACTAACCCAAAAATTCCAGCGAGTAAAAATAGTTTTTGTGAGCGACAAGCCATAGGATCTAATTATTATCTCGCTTAAGTGGGGAAAAATATTTTTAGGAAGTGAGCACCTAAGAGTAAAAATCAATCTTAACAGCAAAAAAGGAAACAGCCGTCGCAGCCAACAGTTTCGGCGACGCTACAAACCAAAAGATCGATCGACGACTGTTCATTTCCCAAGACTTACGCACCAACCCGGTTCTTATCAGAAAAAATATCGTGTAAGGCGATCGTAAACGGTAAAAAAAACCAATTTTTTTTTTGCAAAACCTACGCTTTCATGCTAATGCAGCAACCAGAATAGCCCTGCACGCCAGGGTAAACCAGAAACCGGGTTGTGTCCGAAAAGACGCGCTACAAATGAGATCTGGCATCATTCTCAATAATCTTTTTATGAACAGGCTTTCCGGCCTGTTCCACAAGAGATAAATTTTCTTGTGGAACGGGCATCTTGCCCGTTCTTGAGAATCGTGCAATGAGATCTGGCACATTCTCAATAATTTTTTTATGAACAGGCTTTCCGGCCTGTTCCACAAGAGATAAATTTTCTTGTGGAACAGGCATCTTGCCCGTTCTTAAGAATAGTGCAAGGTGTGAGTGACAACCCGCAAAGCCACTAAAAAACCCGGTTTCTTTGATTTTGGTGCATCATACCAAATCCGACTTTAATACCCCCTTTATTATTGAGTCAGCGTCTACCCACATCCTGTGCGTAGACGCCGTTTCAACCGCCCTGTGATCAAGAGGATTTGTAACTTTGAATTATGCAGAGCGGCCCGCACCAGTCGCAGCACCAATTTGAGCCCCGTCAGCCAATCCCACCAACTTAGCGCTCAACTCCCACATCCGCTCGCCTTTTTCATCATCGCGAGCCTGGGGAGAAACCTTCTGTACAAAAGACTTACCATCTTTTTTCTGGCGGTTCCCCCAACTCCAATAAGCCCCAGATTGCTTGTATTCTGGATCAGCAACCACCATCGCCAGCCTTTCCCCCGCCAACTCCTGCGAAACGTAACCGCCGGTGATATTCTTCTGAAACAGCGGGAACAGCTTCTGAAATAGGGGATAGTGGTTGCGGAACAACGGGGTATCCGCAACGCATCCCGGATACAGCGAAGTGAAAGTAATCCCCGTGGATTCGTGAAAGCGGCGGTGCAATTCCCGCATCGTCAGCACATTGCAAACTTTGCTATCTTTGTAAGCCTTGACAGGTTCAAACTTCTTGCCATCAACCATCGAAATCGGGTCTTTGAAACCCGCTTCAAAACCCTCAAACTTGCCCAAATCCGGGCGCGGCGGAATCTTCCCGCCCAACTCGTCTGGATTGTGAGTCACAGTTCCCAAAATCACGATTCTCGCATCGGAATAATAGGAAGGCTTCATATTTTCCATCATCAGGTTGCACAGCAGAAAATGACCCAGGTGATTGGTAGTCATCGTCAACTCATAACCCTCGGGGCTCCGCAGCGGTTCCTTAATCAAAGGCATATAAATGGCCGCGTTGCACACCAAAGCGTCCAGAGGCCTGCCGCTGGCCTTAAATGCCCGAGCAAATCGACGCACGCTCTCCAAATCGCCCAAGTCAATCTCCATGATGGAGAAACTGCCTTCAGGTATGCCCAACTCTTGGGCGGCGTCTCCGGCTTTCCGCACGTCCCGACAGGCCATGACTACGTGCCATCCCTTGTCTGCGAGCGCTTTCGCGCCGTACAAACCGACGCCGGAGGAAGCGCCGGTGATGATAACCGTTGACTTGTGATTTTGTGCCATCTTGTTAAAAGCGCTTCCGCTATTGATTTTTTTCAGGCTCTCAAAAGCTGAGCTAGCAGCTCGGATGTTTTGAAGTACCCTATGGTTATTAGGATATGAGGAAACGTTCTCGATCTCAACTGCCTTTTTGCCCTTGGGCTAGATCAAGTCATTTTCGCTCTCTTTGCGGGAGTTGCCCCTCAAACACCGATCGAACATAAGACTGTCATGAAAAACGTAAATTGGTTGATTGAAAAAGATATTTACGATCGCGAATCAGAATTTTTAGCAGAATTGCAGAAACAAGGATACATTTACCAAGAAACTAAATATCTGACTTTTCGCCCCGAAGCAGCTCATCAATATTTTTCCCCTGATGATTGTGTTTTATTCATGGGAACCCTAAATTTAGGTCGGGATATCTTAAGAACTTCGTGGATTCCGGGAGCTTATATGGACGAAAAGAATCTCCGTTGTTCCAGTTACTACACTTATTTCGGTCAATACTTGTTAAATAATAAATATTTCCTTCTTTCTTTCTTTGGGCGAATTGGTCAGAAGAAAAACCGAAATTCTGGAATACTTCAAATCCGATGGAAATTTGTTTGTGCGACCTGACAGCAATATGAAGTCATTTCGAGCCGGGGTTTTTAACCTGAATATTTTAAATACTATGCAATCTCTTGGAAGCAAATTAAAAAGAGATGAAACTACATTGGTATTAGTCAGTGGTAAGCGAGCAATTACGAAAGAATGGAGATTTTTTGTTTATAAAAATCAAATTATTACTGGTTCTCTGTATTTAGTGGGAGAAGAAAGAGTTGATGAAACAATCAGGGGAGGATATTTAGAAAAGTATCTTAGCGAAGTTTTCAAACAAGTGAGTTGGTATCCAGAATCTGTCTACACGATCGATATCTGCGAGTCAGAGGGAGAGCTTTATGTCTTGGAACTTGGTTCTTTTAGTTGTGCAGGAGAATATGCTTGTGATTTGAGTGCGATCGTCGAATTTGGTGCAAAAGCAGCTTGGGAAGATTACCAAGCAGTCAATCAATTTTAGGTTACCCAGAGCCCAGACTTCTTAAAGAAATCTGGGCTCTAACAGCAGGTGTCATCCCTGTAATCTGATGCTCAGGAAATAGCTGCCGGTTCCTGATAGCTAGGGAAATCGATATAACCTTCAGGCCCAAAAGAATACCAGACGCTGACTTCAGCAGGCGGATTGAGTGGCCAACCATTAGTAAAACGCTCTACCAAATCGGGATTGCTGATAAAATCTCGACCAAAAGCAATTAAATCCGCAACTTTGCTGCTCAGGGCCGTTTCAGCCTGTTCTTGAGTATATCCGCAGTTGCCGACGAGCGGCCCTGCAAACACATCGCGAAACTCTGCTATCATCATCGGCGTTCCCAATTCATGAAACCCAAATGCTAGACCGTCCACTAAGTGAAGGTAAGCTAAATCATAGGCATTTAACTGCCCTGCGAAATACAGAAAATCTTCTCGATATTCGGGAGAACCCATGTCATTGAAATTACCGTTGGGAGAAAGTCTAACTCCCACTCGGTTGGCCGGAAATACTGTGATAATCGCTTCTACAATTTCCTTAAGAAAACGGTAACGGTTTTCCACTGTACCGCCATAGGAATCAGTGCGGTGATTGGTTTTGGTTTGCAGGAATGTGTCAATGAGATAGCCGTTTGCAGCGTGAATTTCTACACCGTCAAAACCTGCCATTTTTGCCCGTTCGGCCGCCTTGCGATAATCTTCTACAACCAGGGAGATTTCATCGGTTTCTATACCGCGGGGGGTTTCGTAGGGTTGTTTGCCTAGAGGGGTATGAATGCCTTCTCCGTTTATTTTGATGGCAGAGGCTGCAACTGGCAATTGATTGTTTTCATGAAAACTGCTGTGGGAAGCTCGTCCGCAGTGCCAAAGCTGCATGAAAATCGGCGTTTCGTGGGCATGAACCGCAGTCACAATTTGTTTCCAAGCTTCCCCTTGCTCGTCTGAATAAATACCGGGGGTATTGAGCCAACCCTTAGCTTGAGTAGAAACCACTGTGGCTTCTGTAATGATTAAACCAGCGGAGGCTCGCTGAGTGTAATACTCTGCCATCAAGGCGTTGGGCATCCGCGCTTCACCGGCTCTGGCTCTCGTTAGGGGTGCCATGACTACCCGATTTTTTAAGGGTAAATCTCCGATTTTGAATGAACTTAGTAGGAGTGGAGAAGTTGTTTGAGTCGTCATAATTTTGAGGTTTTCTCAACTGAATAATCTGGGAAATCACATATACCAACCGCTCGTGTTAGGATGCAAGGCGCAAGACATCCAAGGGTCGCCAAAATATAAGCAATCAAACTCATCAAGCTGTTTACGAATTTGACTTTTTAGCCAAGACTCTTCATTGTTCAATTTTGTTAAACTCTGGAGAGTATGGCGGTAAATATAATAGTCTACACCCTGCTGTTTGAATCAATTCCTGAATCTGACCACTTTTATCAAATGTGAGATTATCCATCACCACCACCTGTGCTGTGACAAGTGTTGGAAGTAAACTTGTTTCTAGCCAAAGAGATGAGTAAGGAGATAGATAGCTGCGAGGTTTCAATCCCTGATAGGGTTTTAGGTTGTTTTCGGCGCACTTTTTGGGTTACGACCAACAAACCAAAAAATGGTTTCAATCCCTGATAGGGTTTTAGGTTGTTTTCGGCATGAAGAAGAACGGGAAACAGTGAAGCGGTTTCAGGTTTCAATCCCTGGTAGGGTTTTAGGTTGTTTTCGGCTTGACGGGATAGAGCAGTGCGTTGAGTCGAGATGTGTTTCAATCCCTGGTAGGGTTTTAGGTTGTTTTCGGCAGAACAACAATACCGTTTGGGAAGTGGAGGGAGCTGTTTCAATCCCTGGTAGGGTTTTAGGTTGTTTTCGGCATTATTGGTGGTGGCATTCGGGACGACAAACCAGTTTCAATCCCTGGTAGGGTTTTAGGTTGTTTTCGGCTCTAGATTTAATCAGTGTAGAAAGAGGGGTATTGGTTTCAATCCCTGGTAGGGTTTTAGGTTGTTTTCGGCCCATTTGGGTTGCGCCACTTACATCCCACCTTTGTTTCAATCCCTGATAGGGTTTTAGGTTGTTTTCGGCACGGCGTGAGTGTAGCACTACCGCCAGGAATTGCCAAAGTTTCAATCCCTGATAGGGTTTTAGGTTGTTTTCGGCTCTAAGGCGTACATCAATCCCACTAAAGTCTTCTGTTTCAATCCCTGATAGGGTTTTAGGTTGTTTTCGGCTGTTCTTGCCTTGCTTTCTGTTCGGCTAATTGCATGGTTTCAATCCCTGATAGGGTTTTAGGTTGTTTTCGGCGTGAAAACGCCCCCAATCAATCATCATTTCTGTGTTTCAATCCCTGATAGGGTTTTAGGTTGTTTTCGGCGCAGTCATCACCCGCGCCGATGCAGGGAAACTTAAAGTTTCAATCCCTGATAGGGTTTTAGGTTGTTTTCGGCGGTTTCCGAGAGCTAATCTTTCGGATCGAGCTTGTTTCAATCCCTGATAGGGTTTTAGGTTGTTTTCGGCACCTTGGGCTATATACAGTTCAAGATAGATTTTCTGTTTCAATCCCTGATAGGGTTTTAGGTTGTTTTCGGCGAGGATTACAAGATTTTGCTGCTTTTACTCTTACGTTTCAATCCCTGATAGGGTTTTAGGTTGTTTTCGGCCAGACACAGCAGCATCAAAGCTAATGATAGGCTGTTTCAATCCCTGATAGGGTTTTAGGTTGTTTTCGGCGGTTGTTTATTGTTTGACGAGGTATTAATGAATGTTTCAATCCCTGATAGGGTTTTAGGTTGTTTTCGGCTTAACTGTGCGATAGCTAGCAAGTAGACCATCCTCGTTTCAATCCCTGATAGGGTTTTAGGTTGTTTTCGGCGTTTATCATCCTGCTGGATTTACTGTTGTTTCATGGGAGTTTCAATCCCTGATAGGGTTTTAGGTTGTTTTCGGCCAGGAATCATCAATTTTATCCAATTCCTTTTGGGGTTTCAATCCCTGATAGGGTTTTAGGTTGTTTTCGGCGCCAGCGTCAGAATTCCTTGCCGTTCACCCTTCCAATGTTTCAATCCCTGATAGGGTTTTAGGTTGTTTTCGGCAGCGCGAAACATCAAAGCGCCGAGCCAATAACCAGTTTCAATCCCTGATAGGGTTTTAGGTTGTTTTCGGCAGAAATTGCACCAGCCAATAAGGCGAATCAAATGTCGTTTCAATCCCTGATAGGGTTTTAGGTTGTTTTCGGCGATAAGATGCTGTCAGGGCTGGTATCGACAGCCCATTATCAGTTTCAATCCCTGATAGGGTTTTAGGTTGTTTTCGGCTTTGATCCGTTGATATATTTCCGCAATTCCTTCGTTTCAATCCCTGATAGGGTTTTAGGTTGTTTTCGGCTTTACCCCCAGTCCCGATCTGCGACTTGTCCGCAGTTTCAATCCCCGATAGGGTTTTAGGTTGTTTTCGGCCAACATTTACAAATAATTCCGGTACTTGGATTTTTGGGGTTTCAATCCCTGATAGGGTTTTAGGTTGTTTTCGGCTCAAAAGCGCCGCCGATCGCACTGCCTGCGTTACGTTTCAATCCCTGATAGGGTTTTAGGTTGTTTTCGGCTTTCTTAGGAATGGTGTTTGCCTTTGATTGAGCGCGGTTTCAATCCCTGATAGGGTTTTAGGTTGTTTTCGGCACGTACGCTTACGGCGCATAGATTACTACAGCACGTTTCAATCCCTGATAGGGTTTTAGGTTGTTTTCGGCGATATTTGCTGGCAAAGTCGCGCTACTGGTTAAGTTTCAATCCCTGATAGGGTTTTAGGTTGTTTTCGGCATGAGTGGCATCGCATTGCTCGGTGTCGCTGGTTAAAGTTTCAATCCCTGATAGGGTTTTAGGTTGTTTTCGGCAGCCTCAATTTCAGCAACCTAAAGATTCGTAATCGGTTTCAATCCCTGATAGGGTTTTAGGTTGTTTTCGGCGATAGTGACGATGTGCTTCACCCTGATGCTCTTTGGTTTCAATCCCTGATAGGGTTTTAGGTTGTTTTCGGCTCTAAAATCTAAATCATGTTTACCTCTAAATTGTAGGTTTCAATCCCTGATAGGGTTTTAGGTTGTTTTCGGCTTACGAGCGCTTTTATTGTAATGCAGGTTATCGGTTTCAATCCCTGATAGGGTTTTAGGTTGTTTTCGGCCTAGCTCGTTTAAATGTGCCGATCCGCTAACATCCCAGTTTCAATCCCTGATAGGGTTTTAGGTTGTTTTCGGCGTTAGAATTCACAGTAAAAGGCATCGCCGCCCAGTTTCAATCCCTGATAGGGTTTTAGGTTGTTTTCGGCAAGTAATCGCTCCGGGTATCTCTTAGGGTGCTAGGTGTTTCAATCCCTGATAGGGTTTTAGGTTGTTTTCGGCTGTGGTACGGAAGCGCTAAAAATCGATCGTCAACGGTTTCAATCCCTGATAGGGTTTTAGGTTGTTTTCGGCGTGACACTGTTAATTCCTATCGCCGAGCAAGTCCGTTTCAATCCCTGATAGGGTTTTAGGTTGTTTTCGGCGCACCAAGGAGCATAAAAACGGTAAAACGGTTTGTTTCAATCCCTGATAGGGTTTTAGGTTGTTTTCGGCCTCACACGATCGCAGCCAGTGGGGGAACCAATGCGTTTCAATCCCTGATAGGGTTTTAGGTTGTTTTCGGCCCGGCATTTTCCGCCTCTACCTGCTCCCGATTGGCTTCTCGTTTCAATCCCTGATAGGGTTTTAGGTTGTTTTCGGCCCATACTTTTTTACCATTGCAATCAGGAGGAGTACATGGGTTTCAATCCCTGATAGGGTTTTAGGTTGTTTTCGGCGTGGAGGATTACTGGATTTTCGCCGTCCTGGCAATGGTTTCAATCCCTGATAGGGTTTTAGGTTGTTTTCGGCCGATATTGGTGTCGCCTTCTTCCCATTCCCCAAACGTTTCAATCCCTGATAGGGTTTTAGGTTGTTTTCGGCCGTCTCTGCTTGCTCCCAGTTCTAGTACGGGTGTTTCAATCCCTGATAGGGTTTTAGGTTGTTTTCGGCCCTTCTGTACCAACTACCAACTACCAAAATGATTGTTTCAATCCCTGATAGGGTTTTAGGTTGTTTTCGGCTTTCTTAAATCTATCAGCTTTATAATATTGGTCTGTTTCAATCCCTGATAGGGTTTTAGGTTGTTTTCGGCCAATTTGTGGGAATTTCTCAATCAAAACCGCATCGTTTCAATCCCTGATAGGGTTTTAGGTTGTTTTCGGCATTAGCACAAGCTGCCGAAGATGCTTTAATGCAAAAGTTTCAATCCCTGATAGGGTTTTAGGTTGTTTTCGGCATTGACCGTCCACGAGTAGAACAACATCAAATAAGGTTTCAATCCCTGATAGGGTTTTAGGTTGTTTTCGGCACGATAAGGGATGCAGATAAGCCAGCGCCGAAGTGTTTCAATCCCTGATAGGGTTTTAGGTTGTTTTCGGCCAGTTTCGGGTTAATTGCTCGATCTTGCGCCTATGTTTCAATCCCTGATAGGGTTTTAGGTTGTTTTCGGCTATTCAGCGCGTCGCGGGTTTATCACTCGGCTCAATGTTTCAATCCCTGATAGGGTTTTAGGTTGTTTTCGGCAGGAATTTGACTTGCTCCGATCGCTACAGCTAGGTTTCAATCCCTGATAGGGTTTTAGGTTGTTTTCGGCTGTTCGTCGGTGCGTTTACGGCAATGCCTTCTGTTTCAATCCCTGATAGGGTTTTAGGTTGTTTTCGGCCTAACTTTGCTCCCTTGATTGCAGCATCTGGTTGTTTCAATCCCTGATAGGGTTTTAGGTTGTTTTCGGCCGGGCATTCCCTTCAATTGCGGCAATTTTTCTAGTGTTTCAATCCCTGATAGGGTTTTAGGTTGTTTTCGGCGTACCACGCCACAGGGGTTCCTGTTCCGAGTTAGAATTTGTTTCAATCCCTGATAGGGTTTTAGGTTGTTTTCGGCTTTGATTTTTTCACCTAAAATTTCGATGTCTTGGGTTTCAATCCCTGATAGGGTTTTAGGTTGTTTTCGGCTATTACGGCCCCAACAAAGCCGAGGAGTATGACGCGTTTCAATCCCTGATAGGGTTTTAGGTTGTTTTCGGCCCGTTTGCTTCTACATGGCTCTCACCTCCTGGGTGGTTTCAATCCCTGATAGGGTTTTAGGTTGTTTTCGGCAGCTTATGCAATGGTTAAGTCAGCAGGCAATAAGTTTCAATCCCTGATAGGGTTTTAGGTTGTTTTCGGCTGGTTGTTTAGCCAACTAATTGTAGGCCTGTATGGTGTTTCAATCCCTGATAGGGTTTTAGGTTGTTTTCGGCTGAGGATTAAACGCGGCTAAGAACCATGTTTAAGTTTCAATCCCTGATAGGGTTTTAGGTTGTTTTCGGCAGCGGTCAAGCTAGCTTGGTGAAAATGTTGGGAGGTGTTTCAATCCCTGATAGGGTTTTAGGTTGTTTTCGGCCTGGTGATTTCTCTGACGATTCTGCTCCTAAGCCATGCCCCAGTTTCAATCCCTGATAGGGTTTTAGGTTGTTTTCGGCACGGGCAGCCCAAGGAGCTAAGCCCGCGCTGAAGTTTCAATCCCTGATAGGGTTTTAGGTTGTTTTCGGCTGTTTGAATGCGAGTCAAATAAGCAAGTAGATTGTTTCAATCCCTGATAGGGTTTTAGGTTGTTTTCGGCATTAACTATATTCTGCAACAGTTAAAAACTTGTTGTTTCAATCCCTGATAGGGTTTTAGGTTGTTTTCGGCCAGACGAAGTAATAACGGAAAACCAACGCCTGCGAGGTTTCAATCCCTGATAGGGTTTTAGGTTGTTTTCGGCTCTACAGTTTTGGCTGATGTTTATGGTTCTGAGTTTGGTTTCAATCCCTGATAGGGTTTTAGGTTGTTTTCGGCTTGGAAGCTTGGGAAATTTCCACTATTAGCAGCCGGGTTTCAATCCCTGATAGGGTTTTAGGTTGTTTTCGGCCAGATTGCCACCAATGGTGAGGAATTAGATCCTCAGTTTCAATCCCTGATAGGGTTTTAGGTTGTTTTCGGCTTAAAAGGCTGACGGCGTATAGGTTTCAGAAATTGTTTCAATCCCTGATAGGGTTTTAGGTTGTTTTCGGCCGCCGGGGTCTGGGAGGCTTGAAATATAAGGTTTTCAAGGTTCAGTTGCGTCTGACTGCAATCAATATACCGTTTCAACGATCGCTCTGTCAAGGGGGTAAAATTCAAATAGACCTCAAACTCTCTTCCCGTAAAGCTTTCAGCATTTGCGTCTGAGCCTCATGAGGTACAAACCACCGCAAACCCAGTCCTAGTAAAGCTCTCAGCCCTTAAAATTCACCCCCTCCGTTCAACACCTACAGCCAGACGCAAAATCAAACCATAAAAATCGTAGTATCCAGCGGTGCCCGGCCGCCAATCCGCTCGATCTTGCCCTGACAGCAAGCGCACAAATAGTGAAACAGGATGCTATCTTCTTCTGACTTAATCACCTTACTCAAACGTTGGCGCATCCGGGCATACTGAGTATCCGTCACCTCGCAATGAAACACCGAATACTGCTTCCATTCCCCATAAGACTTGAGAATGTTGTGAATCTTAGTGCGGCGCTTGTCCTCAGATATATCGTAGCAAACCAAAACAAACATAACTCGATCGCCTCCCTATTTAAGAATCAAAGGTGGATACTTATCAACTTCACCCATCAAATACTTAGCCATCAACCGCCCTTGAATTTCAAAAGCTTCTTGATAAGTACACAACTTTCCCATCACTGGATGCTTGAACTTTGACTGTTTCTTTTGTTCGTAAAGTCGCAAAAAATTGTGCAGCGCTTCTTTTGTCAAAGAAACCGCCCCGCTCAACGGTTCTGCTGTAAAATCATTAGGCGAAACTTTCTGCAAATTAATCGCCGTCAACACTACAGCATCAACTACCAAAGGCCGAAATTCTTCCATCAAATCCAGCGCTAAGGAAGGACGGCCATAGCGCTCAAAATGCAAATATCCCAAATACGGATCAAACCCCACAATATTCACCGCACTTTGAACATCGTGCCGCAGCAGAGAATATCCCAAACTTAACAGAGAATTTACCGCGTCAGTAGGCGGACGGCGGCGGCGAACTTCAAAGCTAAAATCCGGCACCCGAATCAGTTGATTGAAGCAGCCAAAATAAGTCGCACTACCCGCCCCCTCCAATCCTCGCAGAGAATTAATACTGGAAGTTTTGTCAATAGACGCAATTACTTGTTTCAATTGGGCGATCGGCTTTTCAAAATCCTGGGGAGAATATTTGCGCTGACACTCTAACAAAGTATTGCGGTAATTCTTGAGTTTTCCCCGTACAAATCCCCTAACTAAATGCACGGCTTGTTCCGATTCCCCAGCCGCTTGCCACTGAGCTTTTCGCACAAATATATTTTTTGTCATTTCCGGTTCCAACCTCCCCAAATAACGTCCGTTTACTGTCAAAAAACTCAAAGGAATGTGACGTTCCAAAAGTTCCACAACGACAGCGGGCGAAACTGTAGCGCGTCCCAATGCAACAACACCATCAATCTTAATTAATGGCACGTCCAACAGATTTTTCTTGTCAGCTTTAACCGTCAGACGTTCATCCACTTTGCCGATAAAAGCATCTTCTTGAGTAATATAAACTGTTCCCATTGTGAAATCTCCTATTTGCAGGTTAACTTGCTTCTTGATAGCGGTTGACTTTGGCGGCAGCTTGGGGCAGACATTGGGGAAAAAGACTGCATCCCGTACACCGAGCGGTGTAAACTGGTAAAGGGATATTTCCCGATCGCCAAAGAGCAGCGACTTTTTCAATAGTGGCGATCGCTTCCTGTCTCAATTGCTCAGAAATCTCGACTAATTGCCGCTGATGCGATTGCGCGTAATACACATATCCAGCCGCAATAGTTTTCCCGGTCATCTCCTCCAAACAAAGCGCTTGAGCGCAAACTTGCAACTCATCATTATCCCATTCCCCCTTCCGTCCCCGCTTATATTCCACGGGGTAAATCTCACCATCAGCCGACTCAATCAAATCCGATTTACCAATCAGTTTGTAGCGCTCCGACTTCAGCCAAATCGCCCGCACCTGCCAAGTTTCATCCCGGTTAATCTCGCCCATCGTGTGAACGCGATCGTGCAAACTCGTGCCTTCAATGGTATACTGATTATCTGCAAATTCCCCCGCACAAGACATTCGCCAACAGCGGTGAGGACAGTAAGAATACTGGTTGAGAGTTGCGATCGAAATGTAATCAGAATCGTTCATAATTTTGATGGTTTGTAAGAGATTGGTAATTTGGAATTAGTGATCCGCCAGTCCGCCAGGGGTTTCAACCCCTGGCGGACTATGGGTTTTACGTTAAGTTTCAAGAACTTTTTTTAACAACTATTCGCCTAGTCATGCCCATCCCCATCGGAGTTTTCCTCCCCACCCCGCAGTAAACAGCAAAATCAGCCAAAGCATTAATTTGCTTAATCACTAAAGGCTCCACATCTCCCAAAATCCGATAACTAACCTCCCCAACCATGCCGACAAAATCGCTTTGATAGTTAGTCAATTTTTCACTTCGGATATTGACAAATGTAGAAAAAAGTGCATCGAAGGAAAGATCCGGAATTGCGATCGGGCTGTACTTATTCCAGCGACTGAGGAGACTATTAAAAACGCAGTCTCTAGTAGGAATCACTGAATCGAATTTTCCCTGTCGAAAGGTAGTAGGAGTCGCAAAACTGAAGGCAATTAAACGATTAGTTTCGGAAGCGCGATCGTACAATTGAGAGTAATCGCAAGCATTAGCCCAAGGCTGATCTACTTGGGGCGTTCCGAGAATCTTAGTAATCATCAAATCGGCGGGCCCGATATGCCACGGTTTCGACGGATTGAGGTTCAGCCAAAGCTGAGTTAACTTGCCAAATAAAGTGTCATCAAGCAGAGTAATCCGCCACCAACAGAGGGTGTGTTCTGGAATCGATTCTGTGTGTTCCCATTGCAGGAAATGGTGTTTTTTGAAAGGGCATTTTTTAGTTTGCAAAGGGCTGAGGGTGAAGGATTTTTGGGCGGCGGCATCGTGGAGGTAATCGCCGAGTTTTTTGTCAACGGAACTCACGAGGGTGAGGAAGAGGGCGTGCAGGTGTCTTCCGGTGAGGTATCCGGGGGGAATTGGGGCCAGGGGAAGGATGTTGAGGACGAGGCTGTGTGGCATAATTGGTTAATGGTTAATGGTTAAAATTGGTTTAATTTTTATCGTTCCCAGGTAGAACCTGGGAACGCATTTCTAGAGGCTCGGCTTCCTATTAATCGGCCCGAAAGCGGTATTCCATACACGCCGGAATTTTGAGTTTGTCAAACTCGTAATATCGCCCTAGCATTTTGACATTTTGAATGAGGCTAACCGGAGGCATATTAACCACATCGTAGCTAATCACTTGATGGGAAAACATCACATCTAAAGGGTTGAGAAGATAGGGAAAGATGAAGTCTGTTTCTGAGGGCGATCGCTTCACTTCCTTCTGTTCTACAATTTCGACTGCTGCTTTGCTCATCCACTTTCCCAAACGAATCCATTTCGCTAGTTTCAGAGACTTCTCTGAGATTAGGAAAAACTCAAATTTGCTTTCCGGCGCAATTTCTTTTGTTCTTCCAAAACTAGGGATATTTTTCTGAGTTTTCTCCATCTCAACGTGATAGTTGTTGTTGGCGTATTTCCAAGTATTAAGAGTGGAAGAGTGAGAAAGAGAACGCCCCGGAGTAACATAAATCCCCTGTTGGTTGAGCGCCGTTAAATGCGGCTCGTATTTAGGAACTTGTTCGGGACAGAAATAGCGATAGGAATCTTCTTCAGAAACGGTGGTGGAATAGATTTCGCTATCCACCAAACCGAGAGCGTAACAAAGCGCGTAATTGTGAATTACCGGCTCAGTTTCGTAAAGTCTCCCTATCTCGCGAGTTGCAAAATAAAGGCTATCGTGCAACTCGATTTGACAGCGGTAAATAAAACTCATGGTTGTTACTCCGCTGCTGCTGTAGCTCCTGCCTTACTTTTGATATGCTTCTTCGCGTAAGCTTTAGCTTCATCATCGGCTTTCTTCAACATTTTTTTGAGTTCATCTTCATTGCCAATAACAGCTTTAACCTCTGTCACTAATGGTGTAAACTTATCCCCAATAAAGTCTTCATGCACGATAAATTCCTCAGACAGTAACGTTTCGATAGCAGCCCTAGCAGCCATAATCACATCATCTTCATTGAGAGGGTTGTTGGAATTAAGTTTATCCTCAACCTGCAATTTGTCGTAAATTGCTTGCGTCCAGCGGAGGTTACTGGTAATTTCGCCATCGGCAAATACGACACCTATTAACTCATTTCTGACTCTACCTGTGCGGGTGGTTTGAGCGCCATAGTGTCTGGTTCTGAGGATGTTGTTGAAAACATACAAAAAACTAGCTTCTGTAGGGTCTTTCAGGGTGACAATGCTAGGAAAGAAAATCTGGGGTTTGATGTGGTCTTGCTGATTGATGCGACTGGTAACTTCGCCTGGTTTGGAACCTGCTTCACCCTTAGATGCCATTGTGCCATTCTCAAAGGGAGCATTGAGGGTAAAAGTCTCGTGAGATTCATCAAAAGCGGTAATTGAAAATGCTGTATCAACTACGACTTTTGATTTTTCTGAACCAGAATCACCGATCGCAAATCCGTAGATAATGCAATCAGGATTATTCATTGCAAACTTGACATTATATTCGCAATCTTCAGGCGTCATAAAACCGTAGTTACGCAGCAACTCGCGACCGACCAAACGTTCTGGTGTCGATTGCTTGCGCTTAAACATGGTAAGGCGGCTGATAGGTTTTTGGTCTTCAATTCCGGCCCGAACTCGTGCTTTATTCAGTTCTCCATCGGTCTGAAATAGGGGATAAGATTCCGTCACCCGCACAGTCAGGAAGTGGGCATATTTTCCCATTGGTTTGTAAGGAATGTTAGTGTGGAAAAATTTAGAGTCAACTGTTTTCAAGAAAGCCATGATTTGTGTCCTCTGTAAAAAGGTTAGTTTTGTAGTTAGCTTGTAGCCGATCGAACAAGAGATTCAGCTTTAATCATCACCTTCTTCGTGAGATCCGTCAGGAGATTTGTCATTTCTATCGCGATTGTCTTTGTCATTTTCTAAACGGTAAAGGAATTCGCAGGTATCTCGGATTAAGTTGATTTGGCGGCCGGCTAAACGAGCCCGATCGCCTGCAAATGATTTCTCAAATACCTCCTCAACAAAGTAGCAAGCAAACTCTAAAATGGCCTCTCGTTCTTGCTCTCGCTTGCTGAAAATCCAGCGTCCTTCAGCAGTAGAAGAGTGAACGCGATCCATGAGCTTTGAAACTTCAGCAGCCACAACTGAAACTAAAGCATTCCCCTGAAAACTTGGATCGGCTTCCAGGATGGTTTTAGAAGCAATATCAATCGGTTTCAGCACAGCATTTGCCTTGGGATTATATCGCTTACTTGCACGGTAAAATCTGCGATACAATTCCGTCAATTTTTGGGGGTGGTTTAAACTTGATGCTGTTGTCACAGTCAATCGTTCCTCTTCATGATTATATTGGGCATAAGCGTCAAAACAAGGGTAAAAATGATAAGCATAAAGCTTGATTTTTTGAATTGGCGCCGTTTCATTTTTCTGTTTCCGCACCCACTTATTGAGGTAGCTAAACACATAAAGAGGGCTGGTTTCAAAATCAGTGGCGAGTTCAGTTAATTTTCCCCAGTTGGAGTCATAGCCGGACTTCCCCTGTTTCGCATTAACATCAAGGTGAATGGCATAAGCAGCAGTTAAGACATTTAAAGGTGCAGGATAAGATTTGCCGTTTTCCTCCCAACCTTCTAGGATATAGTCGAGGCGGAAGCGATCGCGCTTCGTCAATACCCTAAAAGCTTGGGGTACACTGTCAAAAAATACGGTTTCTTCAAATTCTGCACCGTCGTTAAAAGGCGGAATTGGCGACTCTGAAACTACGGTTTTAACATCTAGAATCATGGGAAAAGCAAAAGCTAGCCAAGCTGGCATTACCCAAGATTCGGTATCAGTTGCATCTCTACCGGGGGGAAGCGCCATGAAGTAAAATGTTAGGGGCTGGTCTTCGGGATAGGAAAGTTTGAAGGTGCGGTCTTTTCCTGGTTCGATGTTTTCATCTATGAGGAAAGCATCGATGCTTTGGTAGCGATCGCGTCCAAAATCGGCTTGCAAATCCTTGCTGATAAAATGATTGCGTATGCTGGTATCAAAGCGAGTTTGGAAAATGCTAGTGTAGGCTTTTTGCAGAAACTTATTTGTTTCTGGGGTGAAGTAATATGTGGGATAAAAATAGAGATAGCGATATTTGCCATCTTCAAATTTTTTGCCCACAGCTTGAGTTTGATTCATTAAAATTTGCCTCAGCATCATTTCCAAACCTGCAATACTAGAAATATTGCGTTTAGCGTTAGAACCTCCCAACATTTGTTTATTAGTGTAAACTTGAGGCGTGAACAAAACGGCTGATTCCATTTGTTCTGTCACCGTGTAAGCTGAATGGGAAATTGAACAGATTAACTGTCTTCCTCTACCCTGTTTCTTAGCGAGTTGGTAGCGTTCCAACTCATCTAAAAATACGTCACTGGATGCTGTGTCCAAGGGTGTCTTTCCGGGTAACATGACAACCCGCGTTACCCACAGTCGCAAATCGTCCCAACCGTCGGGCAATTTGTACTGTGAAAGAATGGGTTTTATCATTTGGGAAATGTGGGCGATCGCCTGTTCGCAAACTTGCCGGCCATCCTCAATTCCTGGGTGATGTTCTAGGTACTTTGCTGCTAAATAGTACCATGTTACCCACAGCCACAAATCATCCCAACAGTCTGACAATTTGTACCGTGAAAGAATGGGTTTTATCATTTGGGAAATGTGGGCGATCGCCTGTTCGCAAACTTGCCGCACATCCTCAATTCCTGGGTGATGTTCTAGGTACTTTGCTGCTAAATAGTACCATTCGTAAGGAACGCCGCCTGTATTGCCTTTTAGTTTAAGTTCTTTGAGGCGTTCATTAATCCGTTGAATTTCTCTTAGGGCTGGTAGATAGTCGGACAGGTTCCAAAACTTAGCAATTTCATCTACAATATCTAGATGAGTTAGGGCGGGTAGTTTTTTGTCTTTCTTGCGTGCCGCTTCGATGGTATTAACCTGTTCTCCCCAAATCTTGCGACTCACTAAGTCGCCAAGTTCAGCAATCTGATCGATCCGAATATCGTCGTCAAAGTTGAAGTTATAATCAGCAGACAAAACATCCTGACGCTGAAATTTTATCAGATTATCGCTGCGACTTTTGGCAACAGAGTTTTTTCCTATTTTGAGAATGCGTAAAGTAGCATCAACAGCAACTAGCATCAACTCTGACGTATCAAAAAACAGGTTATAGTAGTCGGCATATTTCATGCCTTTACCATCTCTGCCAAAACCAGTTTGTCGCCGTTGCAATTGTCCGGCGCAGAGTTGTTTAATCTTGCTAACTACTCGTTTGGGTAAGTCTACAATTGAAATAGCAGGAGCATCCGATCGAGCTAAGTAAATTACACCTGTTGGTAAGTAAAGCAGTGGTTCGTAGTAGGTGCGATCGTCGGTATTCAGCGCCGTATGCACTTCCATTAAAGCGTTATTGACGACGTTAGTAAGTACGCCTCTGTTTTCAGCGATGCTGTGATAAGTAAATTTTAATTGCCCGTCGCTGAGGCTGTGGATTAACTCGTTTAGTCTGGTATTTTCTGCATCTTGGGGATGTTTGATAATAGATGCTAGGGAATCTGCTAAACAGGTCAAGTCTGAGAGACTGCGGAGTGTGCGATCGCGCAACACTGGATTTAACCCAAATTCGGAAAAATTCCAGTTAGTATCCCAACGCCGCTGAGCGTTGTAAGCAAGGCAGAGCAAATCGTCAATATATTCTCGATAAGCCTCTGGATCGTCGGGATTGATGAAGCTATCTATTCCTAACTGTCGCACTTTTTCATCAATAATTTGACGGTGCTGTTCTAGCGGTAACTTGCGGCAATCGTTGGGGACATCGGGGAATTTTTCAAAGTCGTGGAGAATAAATCCAGCAATTACTAACCGCCGTTCTTTTTCTCCCACCGCTCGCCGCACGGTGGTGTCGATTTTTTCTAACCGCTGTTCAATTAAATTAGCAGGAAATAATCCATTTAGCAGGTGAGTATTTAGAGACTGATCGCCTGCATTATGCCGTCTCACATTCTCTTTTCCTTGCTTGCGATCGAGTTCGTCAAAAAATTTGCCCCCTTTGGCTGTTACGCCAATGGCAACTCGCAGCAGATTTGGCAAGACATATTCTGCGAAGTCTGCCATGACGCGATCGCCTGGATTTTGACTCTGAATGGCTTCTCGCAAGAGTTTGAGCGTTAGTAAGTCGCGAGTTTGAGGTTCGATTGTGCGATCGGACGTTTGAAAGTTTGACCCTAATTCTTCATCTTGCAACCAGTCATCATCTGGATCATCTAATTGTTCAGAGTTCAAATTAACTGGGATATCAAAATTTAATGAGAGTTGTTGGTACTCTTCGTCTGGTTTGTGACGTTTTTTAGCCATTTTATGCCTCTAGGGAGTCTATGAAAGAATCTCACTTATCTTTTTTTTGACAAAAAAGCTCTACAGGCTCTGATTTAGTTACACTAATCCTGTAGAGCCTAACTATTGAAAATTCGCAAAGTGCTACTATCTAGCGCCTTTGAGATACCTTTTTAGAGCCTCGGAGGATTACTAAAAAGTCATAAACTTCTGCTTTGACCTCCTCTGACTCAAACTCATTTCTGTCCAATGCAGTTTCTAATAAGTTCTGAACTTTTTCCAGCAACTCAAAGGGGTGGCGATTTCTCCCTCGAACTTTCTTTTTGTTGTCCAAAAAAGGTTTCCGCGAATAGGGAATAAATAGCAAAGGCCCTCCCTCACCAGAGCGTTTTAGCTTTGGCATTGTTAATGTCTCCTGTTTAGTTTTTACAGACTGGAAAGACTCACGGCTGCTGACTGCTAACAGCAGCAGAAGGGGGGTGTTATACCCCCACCCAAATAAAGTGACGCTAAAAACCGTTCTGTCTAAAGAACAAGAAGGGCTGCGATTACATATCTGTGTTCCTACTCGCGATCGTTGCTCACAGAGCCGCGAAGCTTTCCATTGCCTGAGTATAAATGATCTAAACAATTGTTGTCATCCTTGGTATACTGATGTAGGGTGTGGATAGGTAGAAAAAGCTTTACAATTTTTATTTAGAGCTTAAACCCCCTACTAGGGATTGAAAAGATGCCCTGTGCTGCTAATGGCGTTCGTTCCTCTACCTTCCTACCTGATTTAACCAAAACCCCTATCAGGGCTTGACCTTCTACGCAATCCATATTTCATCCCCCTTGCTCTTGAGCCAGTGGGCCAGCGTGTCCACCAACAGGGCCGACTGCCCAAAGGCGATCGAATAAGGTGCAGTCGCATCGTGGATACTGTACCGATCGCAAATCGGATAAATCTGAAAGTGCATCGGCAGTCGCAGGCGCGATCGCACTTCAGCCACTGGATAGCGCAGCACATAACAAACCAATGCTTGCTTCTTCAAACGCTTGTTGATTTCCCCGATCCAATAATTCTCAGGTTGCACAACCTCAATCCCCGTTAAAACCTGAACCTTCCAAGCAGAAGCATTTTCCTCTAAATTTCCCGAATAAGTAAATTTCCAATTCAGTCTTTCCTCCCGATAACTGTGCAACTTCAAAAAAGCCAGACAGTGTTTAAATCGACCTTTGGCAATTGGTTGCCCAAGGCGTTCCGATGTCTCGTTCAACATTCGCATAAATGCAGATTCCGTCATCGGTTCGATTTCCAAGTTGCTCAAAATTCCTGGTAACTCGTAGGTTTTAAATTTGTCTGCCTCATGGGAATCGGTTAAATCGCAAATGCCGCATTGCAGGGGACTAGAACCTCGAAAACTGCTAGCATCCTCAACTATCGGATTTCCTGTCTTATTTCCCGATCGCTCTTTCCACTCTTTACCCCACTGTTTAATATCACCTGCCACTTTCCCCAAGCTAGTTTTAAATACTTTTTGAGCAGCTTCCTGAAAAGCTTTCTGACTTGATGCGTACTGCTGTTTAATTGTCTTGTGCCCTAATTCCCAACAAATTTGAACTGACTGCACCGCACCCCACCGCGAATAATATCCCTCAAAATTGTTGATTTGGCGGTACTTTTCGCGAATTTGTTGATAGAAAAAAGGACGATCGTAAATTCCGTTAGACTCTAAAGTGGCAGTCTCACCCGAAAACAAGCGTTCGACTAAGAAATTAGGGGTGAGTGCGATGGCTGTGAAATTTTTAAACTGAATAAACTCTCCATTGCGATCGCACCCATCGTGTCGCCCCAACCTTCCCAATCTTTGGATGAAGTTGCCCGCATCGGCGGATTCAAAAATTAGCAAATTGATTTTGAAGTCTACCCCGACATCAATGGTGCTAGTACCGAGAACTAAGTCTGACGAGAGCGATCGCTCTTTTTCCCTCTTTCCCGACAACCCGGTATTTTCGCCCACAACTAAACCGTGAGGCGCGAAGAATTCCCGAAAAAATGGTGTCAGCCGCTTGACGGCAGCAATTGAATTCAGGATAATAGCTCCTTTACTTCCCGGATTGTGTTTAAAGTGAGTCAGGATGAGATTTGCGCTGTCCTTCAGCCAAGTTTCAGAAGCTTTTGAAGTTGGTTCTAGGGAAATAAAAGTCAGCGTACTTTCCCTCAATATCTGCCGCCAGGAGTCTGCTTTCAACTGTTCGATTTCAGCAGGGCGATCGGGAAACTGATATTTGCCTGCTTTTAAAGGGTCGATAGTTTGACAGCGAAAACCTGCTATTTCTAGTCTGCTAATTAATTTGTCGTCAGGAGTTGCTGACAGGAATACAAACTTTTTTCGGCGGTTTGTATTGCGAATTAACAACATAGTATTGATGACGCTGGCAATCTGGGGAGCCGCCAAAACATGAAATTCATCAAAAATGGATAGGTCAAAATCTTTGTCGATGCGACCCCACAGTTTATCTGGGCTATCTTCAGAGCTTAAATACGCTCCTCGGTGGAGATAGTGCAAGATATCAGGGTTAGTTAATAAAATCTCTGATTGACCTGTGCGAGATGCGATCGCGGCTGCTTTTCTCAGTTTTTCATTTTCTGCATAGATTTCTAATTCCGAGCCGCTGAGTCGGACAACGCGGGGTTGATGATCGGGTTGGAATTGTTCGATATAGCGCTGAATTTGAGTCTCCTGATCTCGCGCCAGTTCATTCGTTGGATATAGCGCCACTACACAACAATCTGTCTGCAATGTTTCTAAAAAAGCAGCTAAACTTTTGCCATCGCTAGTGATAGCAAAGTTGAAAATGACATCAATATTGGGATTGCGAATTGCCTTTAAAGTTTCGGCTTGATGCCAAGAAAGTTTCCAACCTTCGGGTAATTTAACTCCCTTGGGAATCTCCGCAGCGGGACAGGAGTAAACGGATTTGAGAGTAATTTGGTAATCGGACATATGCTGAATCTGTGTCCGTAGAAACTGGATATTCCCATATTGACACCGACAATAGAGATAATCAAGCCTGTACAATGAGAAAGTGTCCGTATATTTATGAGTCGCAAAGGTCAATCGATCACCCTGTCGGTTTCTGAACGAGATAAAGCCCAGTTGGAAGCCTTGGCCCAAGAATTCGGGAAGACGTGGGGCGATCGCCCGAACATATCCAAACTGATAGAAGCGATCGCCCGCCGCCAACTGACGATCGCCCCCAACCACGATTGGCCGCAAACCCGCATCAAAGCCCTAGACATCGCCCGACAGCAATTGCTTGACTTGGGCAAAACTGATGAAGCGCTGGCCATTGCCCAATTGTTGAGCGATCGCAGCGAACTGACTCTCCCTTTCCGGGCTGAAATCGATCAGTTTTTGAGCAACCCCTTACCTACTTGGCGGCAAAAAATCGATAATTTTATCCACAGACAGCAACCATTTCGCCTTTCCTATCGAGATGCAGCCGATCGACTTTGGCATTACACCATCTTGCACGCTCGCATTGTCCCCATAGAAAAGCGACAGTATTTAATGTGTCGCTGCGAAGAATCGGAAGGTAATCAAGACGTACTAGGACTCGAACATAACTGGACGCTGCTGCTCGATCGCATTGAAGATGCTGCGGTGATTTCGGTCGATCAACCTTGGCTGCCAAATTTAGCGCGGATTCCCGTAGAATTTCATTTATCCGGCAGACTTGCCTTTAACTACAGACGCAAGCAGGAAGATGAGGAAGTCAGCGAACCAGAAGGCGATCCGCCTATCAAGCGAGTGATTCGGAATATCTCAAATACCTTCTGGTTTTTTCGCGAAATCGCTCCTTACTGGGAAGATTGCGCGATTGTTGCCCCAGAGTCAGTGCGCGATCGCTTCCAACAAAAACTGATCGCCCTCTGCCGCCAGTACAACCTCGAAATCCGCGATTAGATCAAAAAAAAGCAGCCTGTAAAGGCTGCTTTGACAAATAAACCGTTGTTGAGTTAGAGGAGAAAACTTTAAATCGAATTCAAATTACTGCTGTTTCAACTCCTGCCTGAGTTTCCACTATTTTCATCTACCGCTGACTCACCTTGCCTTCAGAACAAAACTTCAAATCCCGATTAGAATGCTGCTGAAAGTTCGTTGACTACTGTCACTCGGCCTCTGAGCACCGCCCGCAACAAGCGGTTGACACAGCCTCTGTCTTCGTCATTCAGAGAGTCGTCGAAGGTGGCGGCCATCAAACCGTAGCGATCGGCCAGAGTCAAAACGCCTGTATCGGTTACAGAAGCGAGGATTTCAGAGATAGCGCCGGGGAGAAGTTGTACGGGGTGCATGGCAGTGCGGTTGAATTCGATATATTTATCATCTTCTGGTTTCCTCAAAAGATCGGTGATATTAATGAGGCCGCGAAGGTGATTGTCAGGGGTGAAAGCAAGTGATCCGAGTAGAGTAAAGTTGTGACTTCGGTCACAGGGCGATCGCCCCACAGCTTAAAACCCACCTCTGGCAGATGCGCCAATACCAGCGGAATTTATACACTTGGTATGATTTCTAAATGAGTTCCACCCCTACCCCCCTACTGAAAATGCTTGATTTTCTCAATCCTCTCTTGGGCCGTAAGCCCGATCGCATCAAAGCCAATGTGGAAATCTATACTTGGCAAACCTGTCCCTACTGCATCCGCGCCAAAACTTTGCTGTGGTGGAAAGGCGTAAATTTCACGGAATACAAAATTGATGGCGACGAAGCCGCTAGAAAAGCAATGGCCGAACGCGCTAACGGACGCCGCAGCGTACCCCAAATTTTCATTAATAAGCAACACGTAGGCGGCTGCGATGACATTCACAAACTTGATGCAGAAGGACAGTTAGATCCGCTGCTAGCTCAACCAGCAGTTTAAACTGAGATATTGCAGCATTCCCAAGAACAGGCAAGATGCCTGTTCCACAAAGAGTGAATTTTCTGCTTGTGGGGTGGGCATCTTGCCCGCCCGCGAAAGGCTTATTGACAAAAATCGTGACTACAAATCTTTGGCAAATTTACCTAGATTGTCTTGCCGCCATTTAGCATCCGATCGCCTGTCTGTTTGCAATTCTAAGACGCGAATCCCGCTATTTGGCAGCAAATTTAATTTTTCTTTGAACTGTTCCCAATCCTCAATTACCTCGTGTTCCACGCCATAAGTTACACACAACTGAGCAAAATTTATCTGCTGCGGCGTGGCAAAAAACTCTTCAAAGGGCGGGTCAAATTTGGCAACGGGCAACATTTCAAAAATTCCGCCGCCGTTGTTATTAATTAATATGATTGTCAGATGACCGACAAATTTATTTTTAATTAAAAAACCGTTTGTATCGTGCAAAAGTGTTAAATCACCTGTTAGGATGATGCTGCTTTGATTGCGGTGAGCAACTCCCAAAGCTGTTGATAATGTGCCGTCTATACCGTTAGCGCCGCGATTGAAAAACGGTTTTATTTCTAAGTTGTTCGGCTTCCAGAAAAACTCTACATCTCGGACGGGCATACTGTTGGCAATAAATATCGGTGTTGCTGGGGGCAAAATTTGGGAAAGCAGCCAGGAAACTTTGGGTTCGATTATGTTGTTAATTGCTGATATTTTGTGATCTATTGTTTCTCTGACTTGGATTTCGGTGTTGCGCCAAAGTTGGAGGTATTCGTTTGAGGGAGAGGTTTGAACCCCGCCTAACCCCCCCTTGCTAAGGGGGGGGACTTGAGTTGACTCGCTCTTGTTAAGGGGGGGGACTTGAGTTAATATAGTTGCGAGATTAGTTGCGAGATTTTCTACGGAGGTTCGCAGGTGAATTGTTTTGCCGTGTAGCGGATCGAAGTTGTGGTGGCTGGGGTCGATTATGTAGCGTTTTGGTTGGGTTTTGTCTAGCCAGTTTCGCAGTTCTTTGCTTGTGGGTAAGTCTCCGATTTGAATGGCGATTTCTGGGGTTAATTTATCTGCTAGTTCGCGGTTTCGCAGGATTAAATCGTAGGTAGAAATTAGATGGGGATTTAGTTTGGCGTAGTTTCTGACTGGGGATAGTCCTTCTGCTAAAACTGGCCAGTTTAATAATTGGGAAATTTGGGCGATCGCACTACAGTATTTTTCGGCAAATTGAGGCTGTGCAACGCCTGCAATAATTATCCCTTTGCTGCACTTGTGCCATTGTTGCATGGTACTTTCTTCTCCCCCCCTTAACAAGGGGGGGCTGGGGGGGGTAGAGCTTTCTCCGGCAAAAATTGGTTCTAATCCTGCAAAGAAATGTTCGGGATTGAACTGTGTTTCTAAAGCTTCTACAGCAATGTCTGGAACGGGTACAAGCGGGTCGCGAAAGGGGATATTGAGGTGGACGGGGCCTGGTGTTGGAAATTGCGATCGCTCCCAAGCATACATTACCGTCTGCCGCAGATAGTCTAGCATTCCTGTGGACGCAGAAGGTATCGCTAATTCGGCTTGCCAGTTCGGATAATTGCCGTAGATTTTCACTTGGTCGATCGCTTGTCCGGCGTGACAGTCCCGCAGTTCGGGAGGTCGATCTGCTGTGAATATTAGCAGCGGAATTCGACTTTCTCTGGCTTCTATTATCGCAGGATAAAAGTTCGCGGCGGCGGTTCCAGATGTGCAAATTAGTGCGGTTGGTAAACCGGATTTTTGGGCAACTCCTAATGCAAAAAAGCTGGCTGAACGTTCGTCTAGTATGGGAATAGTTTCTATTTTGTTGTTCTGGGCAAAGGCAATTGTTAGCAGTGCCGATCGCGAACCGGGACAAATCACGGCTGTAGTTAATCCCAGTCGTTGCAATGTCTCTGCTAATACGGAAGCCCAGACGGTATTTGTGTTGCGAAAATCTATTGGCATTGCTAAACCTGAGTAGCTCAACTCTGTATTGTGCTACGATATTATACCCAAATAATTGTCAGGATACATTTTTATGATTCTTGAGGCGGTTGTGCTGAATGTCAAATCTGGCTGTGAGGGGGATTTTGAGATAGCTTTTAGAGAAGCCTCCCGTCTGATAGCGTCTATAGATGGATATTTATCTCACGAACTTCATCGCTGCACACAAGTTCAAGGAAAATATCTATTATTGGTTAGATGGGAAAATTTAGAAGCTCATACAATTAGATTTAGGAGTTCCCCTGCATATCAAGAGTGGAAAAGAATGCTGCACCATTTTTACAATCCTTTTCCCATAGTAGAACATTTTGAGGAAGTGAAAATTAATTAACATGACTTACCCACTCCAACCAAAGAAACCGGGTTTTTACGGAATATTCGGGCTATAACGCGTCTTTTCGTAAAAAACCAGGTTTCTGGGAGCGGATTAAAATTAGTTTAATTAGACCAAAGCGTTTAAAAGTGGTTGTAATTTGAGCTGAATTTCTGCTAGTTCTTTTTCCGGTTCGGAACCTGCCACAATACCATTACCAGCATAGAGTATAGCCCGATCGCCGTCGATTAATGCCGATCGAATCCCGACCGCGAATTCCCCATTGCCACGGGCATCGATCCAGCCGATGGGTGCTGCGTAGAGGGAGCGATCGCAGGTTTCGCAGCGGCGAATTTGTTCGAGGGCGATGTCTCTCGGAACGCCTGCTACCGCTGGGGTTGGATGCAGTTGAGCTAAAATCTTTAATAAATGAATATCGGCGGGAATTTGAGCTGTGATTGGTGTCCACAAATGCTGAATGTTTGATAGTTGCAGCAGTCTGGGAGTTGGGGAACAATTGGGGGTTATGCCTAGTTTAGAAAGGTGATGGACTATAAAATCAATCACAACTTGATGTTCTCGAATATCCTTCTCACTCTCTAGCAATCCCTGGGCTAGTTTCGCATCTTCTGCTTCAGTTTTTCCCCTCGGTGCTGAACCTGCTAAAGCATCTGTTGATAACTGATTGTTGTGAATGCTAATTAAGCGTTCTGGACTGGCACCGATGAAATTTTGACCTTTGCCGTTACTGGTTGAAAATACATAGCAATCTGGATAACTGAGGCGCAAGTTATTTAAGGAATCTATTAAACTGAAAGGGGTTTTAGAAATTACACTTATGGCTTGGTATAAAACAATTTTACTAAAATATTGAGATTTTATCAATTCTAAAGCCGACTTGACTGATGTTTTAAATTGACTGGCCTCATTGACGGGGATTTGTTTCAAAGATATCGAACTGTCGAGCGCAGTAGTTAATTTATGGTATTTTCGAGAGGCAATTTTATCAAATGTTTGCCAGATATTTTCGGCGATGCTTTTAATGTTTATATCTTTTTCTATGACGGCATTGGCGACGATAATGCAGCTATCTTTCTGTCGGGAAATTTGCCATTTGGGTAAAAATATGGTAGCGGGCGGAAAGTAAGAATTAGCCGAAATGTTCTCATCAAAAAAAGTAAAACTGCAAAAAAAGTGAGGCCCGCTAAATGGCAAGCGTTCCGCACCAAGGGTAATTGTATTGGCAAGTGTTGAACGAATAAAATTTTGAGCTAAGGTAAATCGATCGGTTCCTGCTACTGTGAGATGGATTGCCGAATCGAGGGCTGCGATCGCAAAACTGTTGCCGACAATTGGGTTTCTTTTTTCAAAGTAAAAGTGCCGCTGACAAGGTTCGGAAATCTCTTGCAGTACAGCTAGCGGATCGACGGGGTAAATTTCCTGAGAAATACTAACTATTTTTGTGCGATCTTTTTCGGTTAAAGACTGCTGGCAATTTAACAGAAACTGATGCAGTTGATTGCGGTTTTGCAAGAGATTAGCGCGGTGCGGTATTACTGTCATGAAAGCGAGAATAGCAGATTTGTCAGATAGAGTGTGGGTTTGTCCGGCTAAAACCCCTATTTCGATCTAAGCACGGGAGGGCGATCGCAAAACATGACCTTTCGAGTTTCCCGGAAAGTTTGGGCTCGCTTGGGGCAAAAAACAGACGATCCTCTTCGAGGGCTTCGCCAACGCGCGATTAATCGAAACATTTAGACATAAAACTTTAAGATTGAGCGACTCAATTTCGACAAAAGTCGATCGACCCCGCAGAGGTTTGCAGACGGGCATTACCGGGCGTGCGATCGCCCGCAAAGTCTCTCAACGGATGCCCCCCGCGCACTCAACCCGATACAGAGTAGAGTTTGTTCACCAATAAAATTGTAAAATTACTACGCTGCTATCAATTGCATCAAGTTTGTGTAATGACAACAAAGTTAATTGAACGTCCAAATAGTAAATTGTGGCTAGCGGCAATCAAGCCGCCCATGTACAGCGTTGCGGTGATTCCTATTTCAGTAGGAACAGCAGTTGCTTTTGCCGAAACTCAAACGATTAATTCGTCAATTTTTTCGACATTTTTAATGTCAGCCATTTTGATTATAGCATGGCTGAACCTCAGCAATGATGTATTTGACTCGGAAACAGGAATCGATAAAAACAAAGCGCATTCCCTAGTTAACTTAACCGGAAATAAAGCTTTAATTTTCGGGCTGGCTAACCTGTTTTTAGCAGTCGGAGTGTTGGGAATCTGCGCCATAAGCTGGTGGCAAAAAGACCCAACAGTAATTTTGCTAGTAGTTTTGTGCTGTGCTCTGGGCTACACTTATCAAGGGCCTCCGTTTCGTCTTGGCTATCAAGGTTTAGGGGAAATCATCTGCTTTTTCACCTTTGGACCGCTAGCCTTCGCCGCTGCTTATTACAGTCAGACTCAAACTTGGTCTGCAACTAATTTTGCGGCTTCGGTAATCGTGGGAATTACTACGAGTATCATCTTATTTTGTTCCCACTTTCATCAAATTGCGGATGATGTGGCGGCGGGTAAAAAATCGCCAATTGTGCGACTCGGTACAAAGAAAGGTGCCCAGTTGTTGCAGTGGTTGTGCGGCAGCGTTTATGCTTTGACGGTGCTATTTGTGGCTTTGGGAATGTTCCAAATTTGGACGCTGTTGATTTTTGGGAGTTTGCCATTTGCGATCGAGCTTTGCCGCCATGTCACAGACTATCACGACCAACCTGCAAAGGTCAGCAACTCTAAGTTTATCGCAGTTACGCTGCATTTTTCGAGCGGATTGCTGCTGGCGTTGGGCTTTGGTTTGTAGATCGGGCGATCGAGAATTCCGCTAAATTGGAGGTATGGTTTGCTAAGCTGAGGGAGTTGGGGGAGTGGGCAGAGTTGGGCGACTTCTCAAAATCTTCTTTAATTCAGCAATCCGTACCTCACATTGAATCGTAAAAAATGAGCATCAAAGCATGAGTACGCAAGTAGAAAGTGACAAAATCCTGAGCCTAGAAGAAATCATCCACTTATATCCTAGCGAGTAGGTGCTAATTGCTTACACTGAACTGGATGAGGATTTGAATGTAATTCGAGGTGAAGTTTTAGCACACTCACCGGAGCGCGATTTGCTTTACAATCATGCTTTGTCAAGGAATTGAAAATCTCTAGCACTAGAATATACTGACTCGATACCTGACAACCTAGCACTGATGTTATGAGGAAATGGCAAAATTTAATAATTATCACTTTCACTATTTCTTAACTGGCCACAAGAATCAGCAGACAATTCTATTCTTGCATGGATTTACTGGAAATTTTCAAGATTTTAGCAGCGTAATTTTCTTACTTTCTAACAGTTATTGCTGCATAGCAGTTGACCTTCCCGGTCACGGAGAAACCGGAGTCAGCGGCGACGAAAGTTGCTACAATATATCAAATACAGCCAAAGCATTGATACAGTTATTAGATGATTTACAAATAGACAAATGTTTGTTGTTGGGCTATTCAATGGGCGGTCGATTGGCACTTTACATGACTTTACATTTTCCTGAGAGATTCGAGAAAGTAGTGTTAGAGTCAGCCTCTCCGGGATTGAAGACAGAAAAAGAGCGATCGCACCGCCGGGAAGCCGATTCACAGATATCACAAAAGCTGGAAAATAGCAACATTAAAGATTTTTTATTAAACTGGTACGATCGCCCTTTATTCAAATCTTTAAAAAACTCTCCCCACTTCGACAAACTCATAGAAACCCGCTTAGCAAACAATCCCTTAGAATTAGCAAAATCCCTCCGCAACATGGGAACCGGCAACCAGCCCTCTCTCTGGGAAAAACTCGCACAAAATCAAATTCCCATCCTCTTGCTAGCGGGAGCTTATGATGATAAATTTACAAATATAAATACCGAAATTGCCAGCTTGTGTCCGGCCGCTAGTCTGGAAATTGTACCAAAAGCAGGTCACAATATCCATTTTGAAAATATTGATAAGTTTGTCACAGTTGTGAGACAATTTTATGATTAACTAAAAAACTAATGCTTTATCAAGTCGAGTTTCGCACTTATCAGCGAAAATTTAAGCGCCCCTTGCAAACAAGTCACGGCATCTGGGATACTCGCTCAGGAATTATCCTGCGACTTGTGGGCGAAAATAATCAAATGGGTTGGGGAGAAATTGCCCCTTTGAGTTGGTTTGGTTCGGAAACTTTTGAGCAAGCTTTAGATTTTTGTCAGCAGTTGCCAGGTAATATTTCATCAGAGATGATTTTCGCTATTTCCGCTGAATTGCCGGCTTGTCAATTTGGGTTTGAGTCAGCACTCTCAAACGACAAAAATTCACCCCCCCCAGCCCCCCCTTGGCAAGGGGGGGAGAAAAGCGAAAATTTAACTTACCTTTCCCAAGAGGAGGAGAAGAAGCTGAGTCAGTACAGCGGTTTATTGCCAGCAGGTGAAACAGCTTTGCAGGCTTTACCAATGCTTTGGTTAGAGGGATATCGCACGTTTAAATGGAAAATTGGTGTTGCTGCAATTGAACAAGAATTAAAGATTTTTCAGCAGCTAATCCAAGCAATGCACAATTTGTGCGATCGAGAATCGGCATTTTTGCGGTTAGATGCCAACGGGGGACTCAGTTACTCGCAGGCTAAAACATGGCTGGAAGCTTGCGACAAGGTAAAAGCAACTGACTTTTCCCCAAGCATTGAATTTTTGGAACAGCCGCTGCCCGTAACACAGTTTCAGGAAATGGTAGAATTGAATGCTATTTATGCAACTGCGATCGCCCTTGATGAATCTGCAGCCAACCTCGATCGCATCCAAGAGTGCTACAGCCAAGGCTGGCGGGGAATTTTCGTCATTAAACCTGCGATATGCGGTTCTCCATCCCAACTGCGAAAATTTTGTCAAACTCACAATATAGACGCTGTTTTCTCATCCGTATTTGAAACCCAAATCGGCCGACAAGCAGCATTAAATTTAGCAACACAATTGTCTTTAAATAATAGGGCACTCGGCTTCGGCACCGATTGCTGGTTCGATGACAATCATTCGATTTTAGATTTTAGATTTTAGATTACTCCCACGACTAAATCAACCGGGTTAGGTAATTGTTTTGAATCGAGAAAGTTGGTGAAAGCATCTATGGCAACAAATCTAACAGTAAATATCCTGGATATCGCGTCTGGCTTGCCCGATGATTGGCTTATCGGTTGTGACAGTCGCGAATTTGCCCGAATTGTCGATCGGCTATTTCAAGAAATTACCCAAAATCCCGCACAAAAAACACCCCCAAAAATTTGCCTCGCAGAACCAGAACCCGTGCAATTTCTTGCCAGTTTCACCGCCGCCCGCGCCGCCAAATGCCCGATTTTTCTCTGCAATCCCAACTGGGTAAAACAAGAATGGCAACAAGTCTTTGATTTAGTTCAACCAGACATATTTTTAGGAAAATACCCGCTTCCCAAAAATCCCTATATCCCCGTCCGCGAAGGCGGACTTCGTTTGTATAGCCGCGAATTCCATTCGCCCGACTTCAATTCGCCCACTAAAAACGGTTCTGATACGATCATGATTGCCACCGGCGGTTCTTCAGGAAAAATCCGTTTTGCCATCCACACTTGGGAAACGCTAACAGCATCAGTGCAAGGTTTTCAACAATATTTTCAAGTTGACAAAATTAACTCATTTTGCGTTTTGCCCTTATACCACGTCAGCGGTTTAATGCAATTTATGCGTTCCTTTACTACCGGAGGAAAACTCGCTGTTCAGCCATTTAAAGAATTAGAAAATGGTAAAAAAAGCGATATCAAACCCGAAAAATTTTTCATTTCTTTAGTTCCAACTCAACTGCAACGGCTGCTGCAAAACCCAGATACAGCTAATTGGCTGGGACGGTTTTGTACTGTACTTTTGGGCGGTGCTCCCGCTTGGCCGGAACTTTTAGAAACAGCTAGAAACTATCACATCAACTTAGCGCCCAGTTACGGCATGACCGAAACTGCCTCGCAAATTGCTACACTAAAACCCCAAGATTTTCTCGCTGGCAATAACAGTTCCGGTCAAATTTTACCCCACGCGCAAATAACTATTCGCAGTGCAAAAGGCGAGATTTTGTGCGATAATCAAATCGGAAACATTGCGGTAAACGCTAAATCTTTGGCGTTGGGTTATTATCCTGAAAATTTTGGCGATGCTGGCGAATATTTCCAATTAGACGATTTGGGATTTTTTGATAAAAATAACTACTTAAATATCGTCGGACGCAGCAGCGACAAAATTATCACAGGCGGAGAAAATGTATTTCCGGCGGAAGTGGAAGCCGTTGTGCGAGCGACTAATTTAGTTGCGGATATAGCTGTAATTGGCTTGCCAGACAAAGATTGGGGTCAAGTCGTTACGGCTATCTACGTTCCCGCTAATTCCGAAGTTACTCTCAAAAATCTGCAAGCGGCAATAGAAGATAAGTTGAGTAAGTTTAAGCGACCGAAATATTGGGTAATCGTCGAACAATTGCCGCGCAATTCTCAAGGCAAAGTTAATCGAGAACAATTGCAAGAAATTGCGATCGAATATCAATAATTATTAGATGATCGCACTCAATGCAAAAGGCCGAATTTCTCATGCTTATTTCCGACTTCTGACAACAGTCAACAGTCAACAGTCAAGAGTTAACTGACTAATTACGATAAACCTAACAGCCTTCTGGTCCTCTCTGCTTCTTGTCTTTGAACATCCACAAATTTCAACATTCGGTAAAGTACCTCTATTTGGGGCAACTTAATACCTGCTTGCTGCGCCACCCGTATCGGATTACCAAAAATCGCCTCAACTTCCAGGGGTCGCGATTCATCATAATCGATTTTCATGCTGGTGCGGTAAGGCTTCATTTTCTGAGTGTATTCGAGCATCTGTGGGATAAAGTCATCGGGAATAATGCGATCGCAACTTTTGGCGGCTGCTATCACTTCCCCCATGATTTCCTTGACTAAAATCAGAGTATCAGGATTAGCCATCAGTTCATCTGTTCTGGCATCCAACACTACAGACATCCCGTTATAAGGAATATTCCAAACCAGCTTTTTCCACCTTGATAATAACAAATCTTCGCTCATTTTAATAGGAATATGAGCACGTTTAAAGTCCGCAGCAATTTTGTGCAATCTATCAGTAATACCGATTATTTTGTAGTCTTGGGCGTATTCTCCCAGCGTGATAGTGCCGTAATCTAGGTGGCAGATGTGACCTGGCCCAACTTTATAAGAACAGAGAAAACACAGCCCGCCAACCACTCGTTCTGCGCCGACAATTTTAGCGACTTCCGGTTCCGTATTTAATCCGTTTTGCAATACTAAAACCGCGCCGTTATCCTTTAATAAAGGAGGCAAAATTTTGGGCAACAAGTGATTTTGAGTTGTTTTCAGCGCTAGAATTACTACGTCGCACTGAGGCATTTTGTGCGCGTCGTGGTAGGCGCGGACGTGGGGGAGGGTGAAGTCGCCTTCGGGAGACTCGACAATTAAACCGTGTTTTTTGACCTGATCGTAGTCGCTGCGTAGCAAAAAATTGACTTCTAAACCTGCTTGTTGCAGTCTAGCACCGTAAAATCCGCCTAAGGCTCCCGTGCCCACAATGGCATAATTGCGATTTGACATAATATCAAAAAGTCAGAAATAATATCAACAAAAAAGAAATTTGACTGTCATACCCTGCTATTATTTAAAGATAGAGCTAATCACAACTCTCAACTCTCAAATTTTCTCATCCACTCCATCAAGTCTTCCGATAGCTGTTTTCGAGTTCGGCTAACTGCATCGATGCAGACGTGCTTAGTAAGAGCTTTAGCAGCGCTTCTTCCTGCAACTTCCTCAGAAAATACTTGATAGGCAATTTCAAATTCATCGCCAGTAACTTGTTTGGGCGTCAATTGAATCGTCAGCCGATCGCCCGCAAACATTGGGCGATAAAAATCTACACTAGCATGAATTATGGGAAAGGCAACCTCGGTATTGCTGAAAAATGCTTTGAGATTGATTCCTGATGCTGCTAGAGATGCCTCGTAAGCTTCGTGGCACATCGCCAAAACGTTAGCAAAGTAAACGACTCCAGCAGCATCGGTATCTTGAAAGTGAACAGTGCGGGTGTAAGTGAAAGGCATTTGAGGTAGTAACGGGCGATCGCAAATTTGATCGCAATTTTACCAACCATCATATCGGTAAAACCGCACTTATGCAGAAGTGATCAGCTAAGTAAGTAGGCGGTAATTTTTTATATTGGAAAATTCGCCCTCCTCACTCCTTCCCCTTCTTTCTTAACCTTTGTTCTTAATCAACATCACGTCTATAATCTTGAGTGCAACATCTTCGGAAAGCCCCAATGCACTGTAAAGATCGTTCAAAAGTTGTTCTTCTTCTTCTGAAACCTCGCCATCGGCTAAAGCGATATCAGTTGTCACAGCAAAAACAGTTTCTTTAAGTTCGTCGGGAAGCGTTGCTAAAGCCGCATTAAACAGTACCTCCACTCCTTGCCGTTGCAGAATCATCAGCAGGCGATCGAGCATTTTTCTCATCACGTCATCGGGATAACTGCGGAACAGTTGCATCCGAGATAGGGTCATGCTAATCGCTTTACTTTCGCTGTCATTGATGTAACCGTCGGCTGCTACGGCAATTAGCGCGATCGCCGCAAATGATTCTGCCGGCCCTAACGTTACGTCCGTTTCTTGACGAGTCTGCGATACTTTATCAAATAAACCCATGATATTTTCCTCATTATTTAGTGGTCGATCTTATGGAGTCAGGATGGGTTCTGGCTCGGGAGATTTCTTTGGGGATTTTGATAATTATATCAAAATTTGTTAGTTATTTATTCTCAATAAAATTAGGAAAAAATTAAGAATTTTTATTTCGCCCTTTGGCGCTGCAATGGGGGGTTTATTCCGATCGTGAATTGCCTTCCCATAGGTCAGGTAAAACCCGCCCTCCCACCGCAGACGATCTACTTGTCCAAAATGGCTAAATCTGCTTTCAGGAAATCAACAAACTGCCGCGCAGTCCTGCCCGATCGCCCATTGCGACGAGTTGCCCATTCTTTAGCGCGGTGTTCCAAATCCTCAGCAGCGAGTTTGATTCCAGCAAGTTCTGCCAGATGTCGGACAATTGTTAAATAAGTGTTTTGATCGGCCGGTTCAAAAGTTAAAGTCAAGCCAAATCGATCGCTAAATGAAAGTTTTTCCTGCACAGTATCCCAAGCGTGAACTTCTTCTCCATCGCGGGGGCGAGGCCTGTCGTCAAAAAACTCTCGAATTAAATGCCTGCGGTTAGATGTTGCGTAAACTACCACATTTTGAGAGCGAGCAGTGACATTTCCTTCCAAAACCACTTTCAGAGCTTTAAAAGCATCGTCATCTTCTTCAAAGGAAAGGTCGTCTACAAAAACAATAAACTTTTGAGGAACTCCCCGCAACTGCTCGACAATTAGTGGCAAATCTTGCAAATCCGATTTAGATACTTCAATCAAGCGCAGATTGCGAGAGCCAAATTCATTTAACAGCGACTTCACCAAAGAAGACTTGCCCGAACCGCGGCTGCCGTACAGCAAAACGTGCAAAGCCGGATAACCTGCCAACAAAAAATCCGTATTTTTCACCACAGCATCCCGTTGCCAATCGCAGCAAACCAACTCTTTTAAAGTTATGCGATCGGGATGTGAAATACTCGCAAACTGCCCTCCCCGCCACGCAAAAGCGCGATATTCGGCAAACAAACCCGTGCCAAACTGTCGGTAATAAACTGCCAAAGATTCCGCAGCGCTCGACCATTTTTCCAGTTTTCCGTGCAGGGGCAAATCTCCCTGTTCGGCTACAGTTTCTGAATGCCAAATCGGAGGCACCGCGCCAAGTTGACCCGCTACCGCCACCCACTTGCTCAATTGTTCGCTGCTGCATTCGTAAATATTTTGCAGCACTTGTAAATCATGTCGGGCAGCCTCCACCAAAGCCGGAGGCAAACTTGCAAAATCTGTTTGCTGTGCTCGGCGTGAAAAGGGGTTTTCGTCTTTGAGAATTTCGGAAATCAGAGAATCTTTCCAGCTCAGATTTTTAGCAGCCTGAACTTTGAACCAGTTCCCGTAAGCTACCTGACATTCTAAACCGCTGACTTCGTTGTGGTGGAGGGCTTGCAGCAAATCGAGAAAAGCTTGACCTGCGGGGCTTTTGAGAACTGATTGATACAGCAGCAGGGATGCGGCTTGGCGCTGGAGGTAACGGATTTGGGCGATCGCACCAGAAGTTAGGGCTGACATAATGGCAATTGTATAACAGTTAGATATCCTGACAGGGTTTAATAAATTTTCTAACAATTCGTGACACTAATTGCAGGTCGCGCTGTATAAATTTAGATGCAAAGAGTGAAATTTGGAGGATTAAAAATGAATTTAGGGACAGCAGCGGCGATCGGCTACGGCATTTTAACACTGGTTGGCGGCATCATGGGTTATATCAAGGCCAAAAGCCAAGCCTCGCTCATTTCCGGCCTGATTAGCGGTTCGCTGCTAATTTTTGCTGGCTCCGCGCAGCTTATGGGACAAAGTTGGGGTTTAACATTAGCAGCAGCCATCTCCGCTGTTTTAGTAATAGTCTTTATTGTGCGCCTGGTTAAAACTCAAAAATTCATGCCGGCAGGAATGCTAATTTTAGCTAGCTTAGCGTCTTTGGGCGCGATCGTTTACGAAATCAGCGGTCAATATCAATAGTCATTCGATTTTAGATTTTAGATTTTAGATTTTAGATTGACTCCCCAGCCTTGAGTGGGAGCTTTAACTAAAGTCTAATTTTTTGATTTCCATGACTTATACCAATTCTGAAAAGGACGCGAGTAGGGACACGGCAATGCCGTGTCCGGTGCGGGAAGATGCGACTTTTAATAATTGGTATAATTATCAGCTTCTGTGGTTGAAACCGCCACTACACTTACCTCGGAGCCGAGCGAGCGAAAAACTAAAGATTCAAGGAGTATTAAAGCCGGATTCGGTGTCAGCCTGCATTACCAATTCCCAATTACTAAGGACTGATAAGTGCTTCAATATACTGCTGAACTTCCCTGAGTTGCTGCCGCTGGTATTCGATCCAATCTTTTTCCGCAGCTCGCTGTTCCGGCGTCTCTTTCTGATACCGCGCCTGCTTCTCTAAAAAATTATTGTAGAATTTAATTGCTTTTTCAACTGTTTGAATTGCCAGTTTCATACGCGCATCAAAAATCGCTATAATTACATTATCCAGGATTAACTCAATCACTTTACACGAATCTTCAAAATCGACCAAACTGATTCCTATCTTGCTTTTATGAACTAGAGTTTCTACAGGCTCTTTCAGCGTTTCTTTAAAAGTCTTCATATAAGAATCCGGCAAATATTTTAGTGGCTCGGTAAACTTCGATACAATCTCCCCTCCTATAGATTGCAGTCGCTCTCTAAATTTCGACTGACTATTTAGGTCAAAGCATTCAATACAAACTTCAATTTTTTCTATATCAATAGATTGTAATTCTTGAAAAATTAAACTTAGTTCATTCTCCATAATTAAAATCACTCGCTCGGCTTGGACATCAACTTCATTCCGCAACTCTTTGTGCAAATTATCTTTTTCAAAAAAACCAATAGTATCTCTTTGAAAGACTTGAGGGTTTTTATCCCACAAAAACCACTGATTTTTTAACTTGGTCGCCTTGTCGATCCAAGATTGGCGAACTTTAGCAATAGCATCATATTTGCCCTGTTTTCCTAAACTGCGAATTCTCACATCGCATCCGCTTAGTTCGCCAATTTGCTCCCAGACATCAACAGGAGATGCTCCAGCAATTCTCGGCTTGCTATTCCAGACATCCTCAGCCTGAGATACATCTTTGAAACATACCTGAAGTAACCCCTTGAGTCTGATGGCAGATTGCTTAATTTCGTCAATACAAGGTTCCACATCTAAACTGAGTTGGGTAGCTGACTGTTTAATCTCCACGGATTGATATTCGTCTGCCAACAATCGATCGCTAAACAGGGTAATAGCCTGGAATGCCTTGAGATACTCATTCATTTCCTTTAATCCCTCGTTTCCCTAAACAGCATACAATACAGAACATCTGCCTTTTTGAATGGAAACTGAGTCACAACATGGATTATATATTCACTCCTGCAACTCAGGCGCGACTCAATAGTGGCAACCTTGTACAGCCTGCTGTCAAAACAGGAAAATTGCTCCCTGCTGCTAGAGATCCGGTGACAGGGGAGTTTGTGGAGATCGGAAAAATTTTTTATCAATCAAGAAGTGAAACTCTATCCTCGCGCGGAGTTATAGGATTGCTCGCACAGTTAGCCGGAGGTGGCCCCGTACAGCCCCTGGTAGCTCCCGTATACGTGACAGTGGCGCCGTTGCAGGTTGCTCAAACTCATCAGGGGTTTCAAAAAATATACAGAATGCTTAACTGTCTGAAAATTAATTTGGCAGTGATGCAAGCGACTGCTGCTGTCATGGGTATTGGCGCTGTATCGAGCACAGTTTTGTCAGCAGTAAACCTCAACCAAGTATTAAAAATCCGAGAAGAGGCCAAGCACCAGAAGCTAAAAATTAAAGACGGGTTTATCGATCTCAGACACATCCTCAAAGATAGGGGAGTAGAGGTAATCCAGCAGATTTTTAAGGTGGCTCACGACTCTAGTTTTGAAATGCACCGCCAGAAACTGGTTAACGGTTATGAAATTTTTTCTAAAGCTATTAAACGCTGTCAGTCAGCCCTGACAGTGCCAGATATTAAACTTCGGAATTCCGAAATTAATAGCGGGCGGGATATGCTGTTTGAGGCTTTAAAAATTTATGATAATCCTAGTTTGTTGGAGGGGGTGTGTTCTGCCGGACAACTCAGGCAAATGGAATGTGTTTGGGCGATCGAGCAGGCGATCGGGGTCACGTTTCACTTGCAGCGAGCCTACGATAGGGTGAGCGATCGCCTGCTGGAACTCCAATCAAAAATTCGTCAAAATCTTCTAACTGTTGTTAAAAAATGTCAATCAGAAGCCGAACTAGATTTTTTATTTCCTGAAGTTACTAGGATTCTCGGTCATGATTTAAGTGTAATAGAATTTTGGCAAAATGAGGTTGATTGGATGGAAACTTTGTCTCCAAAAGAGCAGCACCAGTTAGCTAGTTTAGATAAACTCACCAGCGAGAGCTTAAAAAGCAGCGTGTACACTACATTCACGGTATTAGCTGCGGAACCTTCCCTTTATGAAAGTTTAAAGCAAAAGTCTCACTTTCTATCCTTGCGCGACCAGCTAACCTTCGCTGTGTCGCCGGAAATCCGCCGGGGATACGAATTTTATATCAGCCAGCAGGCGATCGCTACTGGCTATCAAGCTTTAGCTGCCTCGAATTGGCAAGAAATATCCGATTTAACTGTCGCTAACCTCTACTACTTTTTTCAAATCCGAGAAAACTCAACTGAAAATTATCCAACTGAGGACGAATTAGAAACGCCTTATTGGCACTTTCCCAAAACCTTAAAAAACGAGCTTAATTACAGCAATTAAATGACAGGAAACCAATTACCTCAGCCACAACTTAATAGTATTGTCTTTAGAACCGCTAGCAATAGTTTTGCCATCAGGACTAAAAGTCACCACATAAACCTCATCGGAATGTCCCGTCAAAGTATTCAGCAATTCTCCGGTAGCAAAATCCCAAATTTTAATAGTTTTATCCTTGCTCCCGCTCGCAATAAACTTCCCGTCGGGGCTGATAGCAACCGAGACAATATCGTCAGAATGTCCCTTGATAGAGCGAATTAAATCTCCTGTTTCGATATTCCAGATTTTAATACTTTCATCGTAGGAACCGCTAACAATTGTCTTGCCGTCTGGGCTAACAGCAATCGACCTCACGGGGTCGCCGTGTCCCTCAATAGTTTTGAGCAACGCCCCTGTTGCGACATCAACAACTGTAATTTTTTTATCCTTAGAAGCGCTCACCAAACTTTTTCCATCGGGAGTGAAAGCAACAGAATAAACAAAATCTGTATGGTCTGGAAAACTCTGAATCAAACGACCAGTTGCTGCCTCCGAAATCTTTGTGGTTTTGTCTCCGCTACCGCTAGCCACAAGCTGTCCGTCGGGACTGAGAGCGACAGACCAAACAGAAGCAGTGTGGTCGAGACTGCGAATCACTTGCCCTGTTTTCAAATCCCACAGCATGACTCGCCAAAAACCGGTTCCAGTCGCCAGTTTCGTACCGTTTGAGTCAAAAGCAACCGACCAAATAGTGGAGGAATCTCCTGGAAAAGTGCGGATCGACTTGCCTGTAGCTAAATCCCAAATTTGGATGGTTTTGTCTTTAGAACCGCTGGCTAACATTAAGCCGTCTGGACTGAAAGCAACAGACCCAACGGCATCTGAATGCTGAGCGAAGTTTTTGACTTTGGCGTTCTTCCACCGCAGACCTGCTTGGCACTGTTCCTGTAACTCCTGAGCGGACGCATAGCTGCTGGAAGTATCGGCAATTGTTGGTATTTGGCTGATGCAGTCTTCATAATTACTGCCTTTATAAAGAGCTGCAATTTGATTGAGCTGTTGGGATTCTTTCTGGACTCGCTGCTGCCATTCTTGCCACTTGAGATATCCGTAAATTCCGCCGATCGCAGCTAAGATAGCCGCAATTGTTGCCCCGGCGAGATAAGGATTGAATTTGCGAGTTTCTCTGGGGACAAGTGCTGCTGGGCTGGCGATCCTCTCCGAGGGCTGCGCTAACGAGAAATCGGTTTTTCCGTTCAGATTTACCTGCGAGGATACCGCCGGACTTGCCTGCAATTCGAGTTGAGGGGCGCTGCTGGCTGGTGGCCCATTGGGGTTGCGGTGTCCCTCCAAAACTGTGGAGATCGCCTTGTACAATTTAGCAAATAAAGATTTAGGAATGACTAATTCTTCGATTTTCGCGGCATCTTCGTCGGTAAGCCCTAAAACTTGCTGCAAGCGTTTTAATTCGCCGCGAGTTTCCACAGAAAAGGGATATTCTTGCTGCATTGCTTCTTGCAGTGATTGTTCGTAGCGTTCGCCTTTTTGCCTATATTTGCGGTAAGGGTTCAACACCTCATCTTCGATCGCCTCTGCTTCTTCTGGCAGCAATTCCAAACTGACGCGCAGTTCATCTAATATTCTCCGACCGACGACTGTAATATCACCCCGGCTGCTGCTGCGCCGATCGACTTCTTCGCGATATATTGTCAGCTTGGGAATCCGCGCCCGCGAGCGATCGCCAATTTTCCTCAAATCGGCTAAAGCTTCCGCCGCCGACTGGTATCTCTCCCGAAAATCGTAGCGCACCATATTATCCAAAACATCGGCCAGCGCTTGGGAACACGTGGCTAAATGCCGCCAAACAATTTCGCCTTTATTAGAATTTTTCAAATCCCGCAGTTTCGGCAAATCGTAAGCCGGCAAACCCGTCATTGCTTGGATGCCAATCATTCCCAAAGCGTAGATATCGCTGTTGAGTTGCGGGTTGTATTGAAATTGTTCGATCGGCATATATTCCAGCGTGCCAATCCGCACAGTTACCGGCGCTTGTCTTTGAGCGATGTGAATTTCTTTCACCGAGCCAAAGTCGATTAAAACTAACTTATTGTCTGAATAGCGGCGGATTAAATTGGCTGGTTTAATATCTCGGTGAATTACTCCCTGTCCGTGTACAAACACTAAAATTTCTAACAGTTCCTTCAGCAAAGCAATCATTTTTTCTTCTGTTAGAGGTTTGCCCGGTACAATCTCGGTTGATAGCGAGTGACCTGCAACAAAGGATTCAACTAAGAAAAATTCTTCATTTTCTTCAAAATAAGCGAATAGCTGAGGGATTTGGTCGTGTTGACCGAGCTTTTCTAGAACTTCTGCTTCTTTTTGAAAAAGACGGCGCGTAGTATTAATTAATTTCGGTTCGGTGGTACCGGGACGCAGGTGCTTGACAAAGCACTGCGGTTCTCCGGGACGGCGAATATCTTTGGCCAGATAGGTTTGTCCAAATTCTCCTGTTTCTATGACTTCAATGATTTGATAGCGTCCATCTAAAAGTTGGCTCACCATGATAATAACGCAGCCTTTTTTTGGTTGATTTTCGCAAGAAACAGTTGCACTGTTGAGTCAGTTGTAAAGCCTTTTTCCGGTAAATTAGGTGTTCCTGGGCCTTGGCAAAACAGGGCATTGGGCCTTGGCAAAACAGGGCATTGGGTATTGGGAATAGTTGTTTCTTTCCTTCTTCTTTCTGTCCTTCTTCCGACTTCCATCGGACTTCTTCCCTCTTTCTTTTTTCCTTCTGACTTCTTTCCTTCTGACTTCTGACTTCTGACTTCTGACTGAGATATTACACCATTCTCAATTACTTGTTGAGGAACAGGCAAGATGCCTGTTCCACAAGAAAACTCATTCTTTGTGGAACGGGCATCTTGCCCGTTCTTGACAATTGTGCAACATCTCAGTTCTGACATACTTTATTTTTTCAACATCTGCAAAGCTTGATATCCCAAAAAGAAAAAACCCAAAGCGCCGAGTACCGCTATCGTGTTCGCAAACACATCGACTGTAAAAAATTCGCCCATTGCAATATCCTCTGAAAACTGATATCTATCCTCGGCTTTTCGGTCGCTGTCTGGGTGAGGGGTCTTGCCCCTCGCTGCGGGCGAGCCGAAAGATGCTCACAAATTATAGCAAAAGAGGCGGTCAAAATAACTTTTCGGGCGATCGACTAGCTTTTTGTTTTAATATTTTTTAATATTTAGGGAGACAAATCGTGTACCGAAATTTTGAGGTCAGTTCGCTTTGATATTGTTAACCCTGCTAATTTTTTCTCTGATTGTAAGTAGAGCTTACACTAAGAATTTGCGCCGATCGGTCGAAAATGCGCCTCGAACGGACAGAAGTTTGGCTAAACTGTCACCGGAGTCCACCGCGCAGTTCCCTAAAGTTTCGGTAATCGTACCAGCATACAACGAGGCAGAGAATATTCGGGATTGCGCGATCGCCATTTTGGAGAGTACACCGCTGTCTGTGGGCAACTTAGAGGTTTTAATTGTAGACGATCGATCGACAGACGACACCAAGGCGATCGGGCAAACCCTGCAACAGCATCTCAACGACCCCCGGCTTAAAATATTAGCAGGTCAGCCGCGACCAACCAACCAATATTGGGCGGGCAAAAACTGGGCCTGCGCCCAAGCTGTTCAAATAGCAACCGGAGACTTCTTATTATTTATCGATGCCGACGTGCGACTCAAACCAGGGGCGATCGAAACCGCTATCGCCACAGCCGAAACCGAGAAAATAGACTTGTTTACCTGTATGCCAGCGCTGGTTTGCGAGTGTTTTGCCGAGTGGTTGGTGCAGCCGATAATGTTCAATAACTTAGCAGTTTGCTTCGACTTCACCGCCGTCAACGATCCCTCGAAAACAGACAGTGCTTTTGCCGCCGGCCCGTTCATGTTATTTAGGCGATCGGCTTATGAAAAAATCGGCGGTCACGAAGCAGTTGCCGGCCAAATTGTCGAAGATGTGGAATTAGCTAGGCGCATTAAACGTGCGGGTTTAAAGCTCGGACTTTATTCCGGGTCAAATTTGGCATCCGTGCAGATGTATCGGTCTTGGAGCGCCTTGTGGGAAGGCTGGACAAAGAATCTGTATCTCGGCGCTAACCGCAGTTGGGGCATGATGGTTTACATGGCCGCAATTATGTTTTTTCTTTATCCTATGCCGTGGTTGGCATTAGGTATTTTGCTCGCTAACGGCGGCTTCACAGAAATTCTGACAATTACCAATTACCAATTACCAATTACCAACTACCAATTGCCAATTACCTGGTTAACTATCTGTTTCTCCGTAATCGTAATTTGGCAGCATTACAATTTGCGCCGCTTGGGTGCCGAGATTTCTGAATGTCCTAGGAAATACTGGTGGTTGGGAGGTTTCGGAGGTGCGTTAGTGGCGGCGATGGCGATCGGTTCTGCGATTAAAACTGAAACCGGTTGGGGATGGACTTGGCGGGGTAGAACTTTGCAAATTAAGAGTTAATTAAGACTTGCATATGGGCAGGTAAGATGCCCAACCCCTACTCCCCACAAAAAAATAACTCCTTGTGGAACAGGCCGGAAAGCCTGTTCTTAAAAATCATCTAAAATGTGAGTTATAGAAGAAAGAAGGAAAAAGAAATAAGGCAGAGCTAATCATAACATCCGTTACAGAATCCGTTGCCGAACTTCCGCGTATACAAAAGCAGGTACGCGCTTGTAAGCAGGCGTGCCCGATCGCTTTTCTATTTCCGGGTTAAAAATCACATTAACTTCAGGATAAAACATCAAAGCAGCACCCTCACGAACCGCCCCGTAAATCACCTCGACATTTTCCATTTTCCCCACATTTCCCTGCACCGTAACCCGCTGATGTTCTTGAAAACCCGTGCTTTCTGCATCCGCGCGGTTCATCAAAATGCAGTTGCGGTGCGGCATTCCCCGGTATTTGTCATCAATTTTGTAGACGACAGTATTATGCTGAGAATAGCTGCGTCCCGTCATCAATGCCACAACTAAACCCCGCACCGATTCCGGTACTCCAAACTCTTGAGGTCGCGGTAATTTCAGTTTAGGTAAAGGCGCGACAAACATCTTCGCTTTCCCAGACTCTGTAGGAAATTTAGGTTCTGTAAAAATGCGACCGCTGATGGTGAATTCCTCTTTGGTTTCATCAATTGTCGCTATTTTTTCATAGCCCGGAATAGTTTGGGCAATCACTTGACGAACGTATTTTGTGTCTTGAAGTCTGCGCCAATCAACGGGAAAATCGCCGTGAATTCTGCTAGCTAATTCTGTCAAAAAATAGACTTCAGGAATCAAATCCGAATTCTGGAGATGAGTTTCGCCCTCATCATTTAAACGCACAAAATTATTACCGGCTTCCACCGTTGTTTTGTGGGGGTTTTCAAAGCGATTCAGCACGGGAATCACAATTGTATTGTGTTTTGCCAATCCGTGAAAATGCCCTAAATTCGGTTTGGTTGCGAGGTAGATAACGGTTTCAACATTGGCTAAAGCGCGTTTGGCCTGAGTTGAATCGGGATTTGCCCCGTATAAGTTGCCGCCCAGACAGATCAGGGTATCGACTTTGCCTGCATCTGCTGCTTCAATGAGCGATCGAGTGTCATAACCCTTAACAGGGCTGAGGGGACGATCTAACAGTTTTTCTAAAGCTTGTTGAATTTCTTTTTTCAGCTTTACAGTCACGCCCATAGAGCCGAATCCTTGGACGTTTGAGTGGCCTCTGACGGGCATTAATCCAGCACCTTCTTTGCCGACATTTCCTGTTATTAAGGCAGTGTTGGCGATACTGAAAACATTATCTACACCGTTATCGTGTTGGGTAATTCCCATCGCCCAACCGAAGACAACTCGCTGGGACGTGCCGATAATTTTGGCTGCTGCCTCTATTTCTGCGCGGGAAACTCCGCAGGTTTTAGTAATAGTTTCCCAATCGGTTTCGCGGGCGTGCTGGACTACTGCTTCCCAGCCTTCTGTATAGGCTTGTAAGTATTTTTTGTCCAGCAATCCTTGTTCGATTATAGACTTTTGAATACCGACAAAGAGCGCCGTATCGCTACCGGGAATTGGTTGCAAGTATAGCGAAGAAATATCGGAACCGGGGATGAGCGACTTGACAGGAAATGCCGGAGAACCAAACTTGACTAAGCCGATTTCCATCACCGGGTTAATTACAATTATTTTACCGCCTTTGTCGCGAATTTTAATCAATTCGTTCATCAAGCGGGGATGGTTGTAGGAAGAATTGCTGCCCGCGAGCACGACGCAATCTGCTTCCTTCAAGTTTTCTAGACTCACTAACGAGGTGCGGGTGGCAAACATTTCGCTTAACCCGATTGTCGAGGGAGCGTGGCAGAGATCAGAACAATCTGCTAAGTTATTGGAACCCATCGCCCGCATCATCAATTGCAACAGAAAAGCCGCTTCGTTGGAAGAACGGCCAGAACTGTAGGATGCCACTCGTTCGGGGGTTTTGCGGAAGGCAGCTTCGGCAATTTGATAAACTTCTTCCCAAGAAATGCGATCGTAATGAGAGGAACCAGCCCGCAAAATCATCGGAAAACTCAGCCTTCCCAGCCTGTCTGCTTCCATTGAAGTTAATTGCTGAAGTTTGGCAATACTTTGTTGTTCAAAAAATTGAGTTGAGATAGCCGGCTTGATTTCAGCGGAGATTGCTTCGACGCTTTTCATGCAGCGCTGAAGTTTTTCGCCCTCTTCATTTGTAAAACCTCCTTTCTGCCCGCCAGTGCCCCAAGAACATGACAAACAAGCACTTTTGTGCAGCAAAGTTTTCCAAAGTTTCGGGCCTTCCGGGGACAATGTATGTTTTGCCCAATATTCTATTATGGGCAAACCGCCACCTATCTCTGGTGTTTCCTCGTTTGTCTCGTTGAAGGGCGGGATTGGTTGGACATTTTGGGAGTTGACATCCATGCGGTTTACCTTTTGTTGGAATTGCGGATTGATGCGGCGGGCAAACCGCCAAAGGAGTTAAGTTTATTACTGGAATTTTACCGCAAATTTATAGCAGAAAACACCAGTCAACAGATAGATATTTTAATCTAAATTTAACTCGATGTTCGCCGCCACGAATGCAAGTTTTTATTCATCCGCCGACAGAGGAATGCAGTCCTCACTAAAGGGTTTATTTCCTCTTATTTAACGCCTGCTTCCCAAATCCAAGACAAAGCAGTCGATCGCCCTCAGCAACATTCGGGCCATTTTGCAAATAATCTCCCAACCACTCGCAACTCCGAGCAATGATATTATTGAGTTCCAAATTCTCCACAGGTAACAGAATTACAGTCCTATCCCTACTAGCAAAACCCAGAGTTTTGCTATCAGAACTAAAAGTAACGCTCAACACGCGATCGCTCGATTCCAAAGTCTTAGATAGCAGCGCCTTCTGGCCGTCAAAATCCCACAGCTTAACAGTGTTTCCCCCACTTGCCGCCGCAATCAACTTGCCGTCGGGACTAAAACTCACGCTTTCTACAGTATCGCTGTGGTCGAGTTTTTCAGTTAAATTCGCCATTTTTCCATCAAACTCCCACAAGTAAACTTTTTTGTCACCACAAGCAGCAGCAATAGTCTTACCGTCGGGACTAAAACTAACATTTTTAACGCTGTCTTGGTGGTCGAGAGTTTTCAGAATTTTCGCCGACGAACCGTTAAATTGCCACAGGTAAACTCTCTTTTCTCCGGTAATTTCAAAAGCCTTTTTCTTCCCGCTTGGCTTGTCCTCAGCAGCGGTAGCAGTAGCAATAGTTTTGCCGTCGGGACTGAAGCTAACGCTAATTACTGGATTGCTGTGATCGAGTTTTGCAAACAAAGTGGCTTTAGAACCGTTCCAGCGCCAGAGGTACAATTTGCGATCGGCACTTGCGGCGGCAATTATCTTTCCGTCGGGACTAAAACTCACGCTTCTGACAATGCCACTGTGGCTGAGAGTATCTAACAGTTTGCCGTTTAAATTCCAGACTTTCACTGTTTTGTCATCGCTCGCCGAAGCAACAGTTTTATTATCAGGTGAAATGCTCACCCAGGTAACAGAATTCTTGTGATCTTCTAAGGTTTTGAATAAACTGCCGTCAGCCCGCCAAAGTCTCACGGTTTTGTCCCCGCTAGCAGAAGCAATTGTTTTGCCGTCAGCACTAAAACTGACTTTGTAAACCCAGTCGCCGTGTCCCGATAAAATCTTATTCAGCGGAGTGCTGTCCGGTTTCCAAATTTTCACTATTTTGTCCTTACTTGCGGAAGCAATAGTGCCGTCGCCGCTGAAAGTTACGGATCTTACGTCGTCTTGATGTCCTCGAAAAGTGTTGAGCAAAGTGCCGCTGCGACTCCAAACTTTCACCGTATCGTCTGCACTGCCGGTGACAATTTTTTTGCCGTCGCGACTGAAACTCGCGCTGACAACTTCATCGTTGTGTCCTTTGAGAGTTCTGATTTCCTCACCGTTTCGGTTCCAAATTTTGGCTGTGCTGTCCGCACTTGCTGAGACGAGTTCTTGACTGTTTGGACTGAACTTAATGCTGTACACAATGTCAGAATGTTTGGTTAGTGTTTTGGGATTAATTTGAAATTTATCGGTTTTACTTTCTCGGTTCCAAAGTTTGACAGTTTTGTCAACGCTTGCTGAGGCTATTGTTTGGCCGTCGGGACTGAAACTGACGCCGAGCACCCAGTCTTTGTGTCCGGTTAAGGTTTGCAGCAATTTTTTGTTCGCAAGGTTCCAGATTTTGACGGTGTTGTCGTGACTGGCGGAAGCTAAGGTTTTACCGTCGGGACTGAAACTGACGCTGGTGACGATATCGCGGTGGCTGGATAAAATGCCGATGGCACTTTTGTCGTTATCTACTTGCCAAATTCTAATTGTGCGATCGGCACCACCAGTAGCGATCGTTTTCCCATCGGGACTAAAACTAACACTCGTTACGCTATCCGGGTGATTGAAAGTTTTTAATAACTTACCTTCTTTCGTCCACAATTTAACAGTTTTGTCAGCACTTGCCGAAGCAACTGAATTGCCGTCCGGGCTGACACTCACATCCAAAACAAACTTGCTGTGCTGCTCGAAACGGTTGCGTTCTTGCACCCCGGAAACTGCTTGTCTGAGTCTTTCAGCAATTTGATTTTTAGTGTCCACAGGCAGCGCTGTACTTTTCTGAGAATCACGACCAATTTTGATACTATTTCCCAACACTCCTAATTGATTTTTTTCATTAGAAAGCACCAAAGCTTCCGACGCCGAATTTAGGGCATCAGTCCGACTTTTTTCTGCTTCTTGCCGTGCGATTTCTGCTAATTTTGCTTGCTCGAATGCCATCCCCGAAACACCTGCGAGTACAAGCACTCCTACAACCGCCGCCCGCAATTGCCATCTCCGAGATTGGTAAAGTTGAGCTTCTGCTTGGTACTGTTTGTCTCTAGCTTCCGACAGTAAAGCATCTTGCTCTCTGTCTTTGCGAATTTGTTCAATTTCATCTCGGTTAATTTGGTTTTGCTTTAGCAGTTCCTCAAATTCTGCCTTTTTATCTAATTCTTGCTGTTGGCGAATGAAGCTAACTAAATAATCGTGAACGAGCTGATAAAGCTCTGCCGGTAGTTCCGTCCATCGAAAAACTAAACCAGAGTTTACTAACAGTTCTAAGACTAAATCTAATTTGTCAGCTTCAGCAAATGTCGCTAAATTTGAGGCTAATTCTGCGCGGGTTTTTAGGGGACGGATCTCATCTTCATCTGTCAGCAAATACAATACTCGGCGCGCCGCTACTTCATTCTCTGGGCCGCAATCTTTGATGACTTCTTCGAGAAAATTTTCGACTAATTTTTGTTGCGGATTGTTGCCAAGTTCCTGATATTGAGTTAAAGTTCTAATGTTCTCTTGTTGCAGTTGAGCGCCGACAAGTTGTAGTTCGATCGGGCGGACTTCTCCCAATTCTCCAGCTAAATTTTTGACTAATTCTTCGATCAGCTCTGGTTCTAAGTAAAACTGCGCTCGCTCAGTTAAAGTGCGAATTACAGATCGCGCATCGAGCAGCGAAAAATTTCCCAAATAAAACAGAATATTTTTGCTGAGAATGTCCTCTAAAATATCATTATTAACCAATACTGTCGGGTTTTTGGGTCGGGAAAATTCCAGCAAATAGTGCAGGTAATCTTCCCGCAAACACAGGACGACTTTTAAATATTTGATTTTCAAGCATTCCCGCAAAAAATCAAAAAATATTTGTCTTTCCGCTGGCTCTTTCCATACGAAAAAAAATTCTTCAAATTGGTCAAATATCAGAACAGTCACTAAATGTTCGGAATTTCTTTGCAGCTCCTTGATAAGGTTTTCGTATTCGATCGCCTGTTGTTGTATGATTAATTCTACTGGCTGTGACTGTTCCCTTTGATCCTCATTATTCCCAGTCGAGCCACCGTGAAATCCCGAAATAAGATTTCCCTTGACTAAGCTTGCTTCTACGGTCAAATCTACCGGAGCCATTTCTGGTACTGCTTCGGCAATTTCCGGATCGAATATTTCAGCTTTCCCAGCAGATAACTGTCTGGTCAATTCCCGCGGCCAGTTGTTGTAAACTTGCAGCACTACGGGCAAAACCGTCCGCATTTCTATTTTTTTTTGTTTAAGAGCTGGTACTAATCCTCCCGTGACTATTGAACTTTTGCCAACTCCAGACTGACCGTAAATTACTGTCAGTTTGTCGGGGGTATTGTTCATCCTATATATCAAGCGGTTGAGGTCTTGCTCTCTCCCGGAAGCTGTAATTTCGTCAGCAATAGTAGCAGCGCCCGCAACAGTTTCGGCGACGGAATTAACCGCTTCTCTGTGCGGCTGCAACTTTCCGGCTCCAATAAAAGCTCGGAACCGATAGGTGTGTTCCACCGCTCGATAATCTTGCTTAATTTGAAATGCTTCGAGATATTGTCCCCCCTGAAAATAGAGCGATCGCAGCATTTCTAAAACCCGCAAATACAGTTGCGGGTTGTAGCAAGGTTCGGTTTCCGAGCGAGCAAGCTCTAAATGTGCGATCGCCTCCTGCACCTCACCCAACTGGCTCTGTGCCTCTGCTAAAATTAACAGATATAAGCCTTGATGCTGCGACTTTACAGGCGTTCCCTGTCCCGTCCCTTCTAAATTTGAGTTGAGAACGCCTAGAGCGACTAAAGCCCATTCTTTCGCCCCTTGCCAGTTCTTTTGCTCTAAGGCTACTCTAGCCAAAAAGCCGTAATCTTGAGCCAAATTAACTGCTGAATTTTCCATATTTTCATGTAACCTCCGAGCTTTGATAGCTAAATTCCAGAGTGCATCCCAATCTTCTAAATGCTGCAATACTTCGCCAAGTTGATTGATGAATATACCAACGGCATCCGACCGTCCCGCCCGTTCTAAAACATCAATACATTCCTGAAAATAATTCTTAGCTTCCGTCCAGTAAGGACGGTTGCCACTGCGGTGTTGTTCTGCTTGGAAGCGGTAGCAAAGACCGATGTGGAATAGGATAATTCCCTCTAACACTGGTGCAGGGTGAACGGTAAATAACAAATCGCTAAATTCTGTTTTGGCTCCAATAAATGCTACTTGATGCTTCCAAAAAGTGAGACTTTTGTGATACAATTCAATAGCCGCAGGGATGCGGTGACAAGCATATTCGTGCCGCCCGCGAATAAATTGCAAACTCGCTTCAATAGCTGGTTCTAACCTGATGTTGCAAGTTTGCAAGTCTTGGCTAGCCGACTCTAGTTCAGTTAAAGAATTGGCTCCGAGAATGGCAGAATTAGTTAAACGCCAATTGCCACTTTCTAAAATGTTGGAAAAAATGCGATCGGCACTTTTGCCCAGGAAATCCACCAAGTCGTCGGGGCCAATCACAAATTCAACACTTGTCGTCCAAGTTTCGATATCTGTTACTAACCGAATCAGTTTTTTTAAGATTTTGTCTGTCACCCACAGCACCACCGGGAAGGGAAAATTATTCCGAAATTCTTCCCTCACGTAGTTGGTAGAAGTCAGCAGTCGATCAATCGCACTTACAGATTCCAATCCAAACACCATTAAAGCTGAGGGGTGGCTGCAGGAAACTTTGGTTTCTATCGTCGTGTAAAGAGTTTTAACAGATGGGGGGAGGACAATTTCTCGAATTTCTATCCCAGACTCCTCCCGCAATTGCCGTGCAGTTTCCTCTCTCATCGCACTGTAATTGCACCGTACCAAAATTAGCGAAAATTGCCCCTGAGACATTCTCAGAGTCCGGGAGAGAGTTTGCAGCGAACTTTTGTTTTGTTGTGCTGCGGTGTCTTGCTGGCAGTGCGAATTAATCATAATCATAATTAATTTTTGAAAAAGTTTCTCAGGATAGATGCTGTCAACTGCCGAAAAAAGGAAGTTCGGCAACAGATGTAACGGATGGCAACGGATGTAACAGATGTAACGGATGGCAGTTCGGCAACGGATTTTTTAACGGATGTAACGGATGTAACGGATGTCAGGAATCGACTGCTGGGGAAAGTGTAATTAAGAACTTCCTAACTATTTTGGCGGTTGCTCTAAGTTCACTTTAACCCGTTTTTACGTTTACCAATCACAGCGAACAATCACATGATTAATTTTATTTCTGCCCTTTGGGGCGATTTCCAATCACTGGGAACTATCAATTAGTTAATTTTATTTCAGCCTGCATACTTATTATTTTAGCCGATCGCATTAAAGCATACCCAAAAAAATACATACTCTGTTATTCGCATATTCCCAGCAAAATCAACCTAATTTTACTGAAATCTTGATGATTGCTCAAATTCTACCCAGCAAAAGAGTCTTTGTTTGCGGGACTCCCAGCCATCGCCCAAATCGCCCAAATCCGATTCAGTTATTCGCAGATCCCAGAAATCCGGCATTCCCGGGTTGACTGGCCCCTGGCCGCACTGAGATAAACTATCGGCGGCGGCTCATCAATTACAGCTTGAAGATTGTTTGTCATAAATTTACTAATCTCGATATCTAAAGTAGCTGTAAAATCAGGTTCATCCCAATCCTCGCTTTCTTCAATGCTGATTGTTGTTGGTGTCGCCATATCAAAATCTAGTTCATCGCCAAAATCCGAAACTTTCTTAATTGGATCTATTTTCTGACCGGTATCAGTGGCAAAAGCTTGAGTTGTATTGGCTATTAATACGATCGGCAGTGCTACTATGGCGCTTATCGTTTGTCGCGCCCTGATTTTCCTCATGCTATCCTCCTGGTATAAACTAAACTTTGGTGCTGCTATAAATTCAACATCCGCCGCTACTTTCCTGGGCTGTAACTCGCTTTTAGATTTTAGATTTTAGATTTACTCCCCAGATGAATCTGAGAGCTTGAACTTTGATCTAAAATTGTGGGCTACTTACCACTCCGGCAGTTCGCAACTATCCGTTTTTGAGCAGAGTCATTAATAAATAGTGGCTTGTTTTTCCACAGGATATAACCTTATCTGTGACTCTTCGTGGCAAGTTTGCTTAACGGAGCATATCCGGTCAACTGTTTGCCATTCTTATTTACTACGTGAAAACTCTTAAACAGTCAGGTTTTCCCGTTAAGTAATTCCCCGGCGTTTGCGAGCCTTCATCTCAGACTCAAAGCAAAGTGGGTGAGAAGTTCGATCGCACACCAGTTTTCGCACACCAGTTTTCGCACTCCCGCGCTGCCACCAGCAAGCTGATGTGACATACCACAGCCACCGGATATCTGTCAATACTTATATCTTAACATTTCTAATTTTTTGCATAATTCTCGTTACCAGGAAGAGCCTGGTAACGCAGCTCGGCGAGGCAGAGCCTCCAGCCAAGTCGAGATGGCTCCTATTTCGTCAAGCCGTGTTCGAGAGCGAAGCGAACCAACTCAGTACGGCTGTTAGTACCCGTCTTGCTAAATAAACGGCTGACGTACTTTTCCACATTACGCACGCTAGTTTCCAAGCGGCGGGCAATTTCCTTATTCATCAAACCTTGAGCAACCAAATCCAAAACACTTTGTTCTCGCGGAGTCAAATCAATTTTAATCGGCGAAGGACTTTGGGCGATCGAACTCCGCCCACTCAGCAAAGACTCAATTCTCGCCATTTGGCTTGTCAAAGCAGCAATATCTGGACTTTCAGCATTTTCGCTTGTCTCCTTAGCAGCCGCGCGGCGGGCCAGCAAATTGGTTACTATTGCTACTAATTCGTCGGGATCGAAGGGCTTAGAAAGATAAGCATCGCAGCCTGCTTGATAGCCTTGAATACGATCGCTCGTCATCCCCTTAGCCGTCAAAAACACCACCGGCAAAGCCTTATAGCGAGGATCTTCCCGCACTTGCTTGAGAAACTGATAACCGTCCACCTGGGGCATCATAATGTCTGAAATCAGCAAATCGGGATTGTACTGCTGCAAAAGTTCCCAGCCGTCGCGAGCATTACTGGCAACCTCAACCGCAAAATCGCTATCTTCCAAATAAGCTTGTACTGCTTCCCGCAAACCCGGTTCATCATCTACCAATAATAATCGTGCTGACATAGTTGTTACCCTTACGCTTTACCACTATTTTTTAATTTAGCTGAATTCAACTATTATTGTCACTCTATCCATCGAAGGAAGTTAAAAACTTGTTGTCCAACTCAAGAGTTTTGAGTTAGGTTTTGATCTAACGATTAAAAACTGATTAAATCTTTAATTCAAAACTCAAAACTCAAAACTCAAAATTATTCTTGAACCCTTCCACTTAAACTTTGGAACGATCGGTCAAAATTTCATAACCAGTTTCCGTCACCAACACAGTATGCTCAAACTGAGCAGACATAGCATTGTCAACCGTTACAGCAGTCCACTTGTCAGAAAGCGTCCGAGTGTACTTAGAACCGGCATTCAGAATTGGTTCGATCGCCAATGTCATGCCCGCTCGCAATTTCACGTTCGGCATTTCGCGGGTGCGGAAATTGAAAACCGACGGTTCCTCGTGCAAATTTCGTCCGACACCGTGGCCGGTAAACTCCTCAACGATACTAAAACCGTTGCTTTTGACATGATCTTCCATCGCACCAGCCAGATCGAGCAAATACGCTCCCGCCTTCACTTGTTCGATGCCTTTGTAGAGCGTTTCTTCTGCGACTCGGATTAATTTGGCCGATTCCGGTGTTACTTCCACAACTGCGATCGTGATGCAAGAATCGCCGTGAAAACCTTGATAATATGCCCCAGTATCTACCTTGAGAACATCTCCTGCCCGAATTACTTTTTTGGGACTGGGTATGCCGTGAACAACTTCGTTATTAATGCTAGAGCAAATCGATCCCGTGAAACCGTGATAGCCTTTAAAACTCGGAGTTGCCCCCATAGAACGGATACGTTTTTCCGCGTAAGCATCCAAATCAGCAGTAGTCATTCCCGGTTTCACCATTTGGGAAATTTCTTTAAGTACCGTTGCAACGATTTTTGCTGCTTGCCGCATAATTTCGATTTCGCGTTCCGACTTAATTTCAATGCCTCGACGCTGTTTTTTGACTTGGGGTGCTTGAGTTGGACTAGAAAGCAGACTGCTAAAAATATTCATGTATTGATCGGCGGGTAATTTTGTACTTGGACGGCAGGTTGAAGCAAAAAACGGCAAATATCCAGCTTTTTGTGGAAAAACGGGTGTCTTGTTCCGAACTGTCGATCGCGTGTCCTTTAAGCTAGCTTAATATTTTTCTCAGTAATCAGCACGGGATTGGGGGGTCAACAAAGCGGTTTCAACCGCCGAGTCCGTCTGATCGGGATTTCCCAGTCTTCCTGTGAGGTTAGCAATTGTAGCAATTAACTTAGTTATGTCAACTGGTTTAGATAAGTGCATCTGGAAACCAGCTTCCAGCGCTTGCTGGCGCTCTTCCTCTCTGGCGTAGGCTGTCAGGGCGATCGCAGGCATCTTTCCACCCCTGAGCAATTCCATTTCTCTCACCCGCGCGATCAACTCATAACCGTCTGCTTCCGGCATTCCAATGTCGCTCAGCAGCAGATCCGGCCAATAACTCTTCAGTGTATCTAGAGCCCCGGCCACCGATGCCGCCGATCGCACCATAGCTCCTTCGTCCTCGAGTAAAGCAATCAAAAACTCCCGCGTGTCATCGTCATCATCCACCACTAGCAATTGCAAATTAGTCAGAGTGGGGAGAGCCTCTGTCGCGTCATTGAGCGGCGACCAATCATCCCCTGCACTTGCGGTCTTCCTCTTAGCAATAGGTAGAGCCACCGTAAATTTCGCACCCTCGCCCGGATTATTTTCTGCATACACCTTACCGCCGTGCAGTTCCACCAAGTGACGGACGATCGCCAATCCCAGTCCCAAACCCCCGTAAGACCTAGTTGTGCTGCTATCAGCTTGGCGGAAGCGATCGAAAACATAAGGCAAAAAATCAGGAGCGATACCAATGCCGCTATCAATTATCTGAATTTGAGCTTCATCTCCAACTGACTCTAACCGCACCTCTACTTTACCCTCTTGCGGACTAAACTTAATCGCATTTGACAGCAAATTCCACACAATTTGCTGCAAGCGATCGAAATCGCCGATAACTTCACCTACATTGGGACTGCACGTTAATTCTAGGACTATTGATTTTTCCTCAGTCAGCGGCTGCAAAGAATCTATTGCCAGCTTGATCACAGATTCCAACCGAATCGGATGCATATTTAAATTTAGTTTCCCCCGCAGAATCCGCGAAACATCTAAAATATCTTCGATAAGTTGAGCTTGAGATTTAGCATTGCGCTCAATTGTTTCTAGGGCTTTATCAATAGTTTCTTGGTCAAATGTTTTGGCCCGTAGCAGCCTAGACCAGCCGAGAATTGCATTTAAAGGAGTGCGGAGTTCGTGAGAGAGAATAGCTAGAAATTCATCCTTCATCTGGTTAGCTCTCTCCGCTTCTTGCCGCGCCACTTGTTCGCGGATTAGTCTGCCGCGTTCTTCCTCTGCTTGCTTGCGGTCTGTGACATCTCTAACCGTGCCCACGTGACCTATCAGTTTTCCAAAATCCGAAAACATTGGCGACGACTGCACATTAATCCAACGCACATTTTCGCTACCAGCTAATCGAAACTCGTTAGAATATTCCTGGCCTTCTTTAATCCAAGCTAACCAATCTGTGACTACGCGATCGCGATCTTCTGGATGAACTTCCCGCTGCCAAATCTCTGCTAAACTTTCATCCAAAGTTAACCCGCAAATCGCTTGACAACGGGGATTGATGTAAGTACACCGGCCTTCAACGTCAGCTAAGTAAATTCCCAGCGGCGAACAAGCACACAAAGTGCGAAACCGCTCTTCACTTTTACTTAGTTCACTATTAACAGCAGCTAGCTGTGTTGCTTGCTCCTTCACCTCGACTGTTTTTTGGAACAATTCCACAAATACCCCCACCTTCGATGTCAATATTTCCGGTTCCAAGGGTTTGAACAGGTAATCCACCGCACCCAGTGAATAACCTTTAAACACGTGGGTGTCATTACTGCTGAATGCTGTGATAAAAATAATCGGAGTCGATCGCGATCGATCTCTAGAGCGAATCAATGTTGCTGTCTCAAATCCATCCATTCCCGGCATCTGCACATCAAGCAAAATTACCGCAAACTCTTCATTAAGCAGACATCTCAGAGCCTCCGCACCCGAACTAGCTTGTACTAGATTATAAGAGGGGCTGTTGAGAATAGCTTCTAGAGCTATCAAATTTTCTGGGCGATCGTCAACTAAAAGGACATTTACTCGATGGGGGGGCTGTATATTCATAAATTTTTTAATCTTTAATTCTTAGCAAATTGACTAAACAGGGAGCGATTTTAGAGAGGGGTAAAATCCAGTCTACTTCAACATTTGCGATCGCCGACGCTGGCATCGTCGGGCATAGAGCTGAAACCGGTTCCTCCACAAATGTCAATCCTCCCTCAGCTTTAATTTTTGCCATCCCTTTACTACCATCCGAATTAGCTCCCGTTAAAATTATGCCGATAACTTTCTCCCCAAAGGCATCCGCAGCAGACTCAAACAGCACATCGATTGAGGGCCGCGCGTAGCACACAGGAGCCTCAGTTGATAGTGCAAATTTAGGAGTTCCGCGATTGGGGATTGGGGATTTTGAATTATGGATTGACTCCACTGCCACGCTCCCCCATTCTGTAAAGTCGTTTTCATGCAGGCTAAACTCCTCGTCAGAGGGCGATTCTATTAGCAAGTGATAGTCCGCAGGAGCCAAGTAAACCCGTCCAGGTGCGATCTCCTCTTTGTCTTGGGCCTCTGTGATTTGGAGAGAGCTTTGCTTTTGTAAAAAATAAGTAAGCCTATTCTGAGAACTCTTATGGCGGTGTTGGACAATAACTACAGGCAAAGGAAAGCTTTGTGGCAAATCTGCCAGCAGCACAGTCAGAGCCTCTAGCCCTCCCAAAGACGTGCCAACAACCACTATTTCAAAATTTTTTTTATTTAACTCTTCGGTAGATTTTATCACTACTTTCAATTGGTTCATAGTATTTTTCATAAGGCGTAAAAGTCAGAGACTCCTGATGTCCTAGTCCTAAAACCCCAAACATTCCCAGGCTCTCATAAAAAAGCTTGTGTACCCGCTTTTGGAGGTGTGAATTGAAATAAATCATCACATTACGGCATAAAATAACATTAAATTCATTAAAAGAATTATCCGTTGCTAGGTTGTGGTGAGCAAAGACAATATTATCTTTAAGTGAAGAGCGAAAAATCGCATTTTCATAGGCAGCCGTGTAATACTCAGAAAACGCTTTCTTGCCCCCCGCTTGGTGGTATAGCTGCGTATATTCTTGCATTTGTTTCAGCGGGAATATCCCTGTTTTGGCTGTTTTCAAAACTAATTCATTCATGTCCGTAGCGTAAATCCGACAACGGTCATACAGTCCTTCTTCTTGCAGCAAGATTGCCATAGAATAGACTTCTTCTCCCGTTGAACATCCAGCGTGCCAAATCCGAATAAAAGGATAAGTACGCAGTAGCGGCACCACTTTATTTCTGAAACTAATGTAAAAGCTAGGATCGCGAAACATCGCCGTTACATTGACAGAAATGTCCAGCAGTAAACGGTCTAGGTAAGCAGGATTGTGAAGTACCTTTTCCTGAAGTGCAGAGACAGTAGTGAGCCGTTCCGAGCGAATAGTGTTCCAAATACGGCGCTTGAGAGAGGCAAGAGCATAATTGCGAAAATCAAATCCGTAATAGCGAAACATTCCCTCTAGTAGGAGTTGAATTTCGATTGTTTCAAGTTCATGGCTTTCGGGCATTTTCACTTAGTAATTGGGAATTGCGAATGGGGCATTGGGCATTGGGCATTGGGCATTGGTAGCACCTAACAAATAACTACGGACTTCTTTCTTCTTCCTTCTTCCTTCTTCCTTCTTCCTTCTTTCCCTTATCGATAAAGCCAAACACGCAGCAGCGAGAGCAACTGTTCCGTATCAACAGGTTTGGTAATGTAATCAGACGCACCAGCTTCGATACATTTTTCCCGATCGCCCTTCATAGCTTTCGCAGTAAGAGCAATCATTGGCAGCGAAGCGAATTGAGGCATATTACGAATTGCTTGCATTGTTTCGTAACCGTCCATCTCTGGCATCATCACGTCCATCAACACAATATTTATGTCAGGCGTATTTTGCAATTTAGTAATGCCCTCTCTGCCATTCTCAGCATACTCAATTTTCATTTTATGGCGCTCCAGCATACTCGTGAGGGCGAAAATATTCCGCATATCGTCGTCAACAATCAAAACGGTTTTGCCCGCGAGCGTCGAATCTGTTTGATACAATTGCTCTAGCATTTGGCGCTTTGGTTCAGGCAAATTTGCTTGGACTCGGTGCAAAAACAAAGCTGTTTCATCTAACAAACGTTCTGGCGATCGCACATCTTTAACAATGATTGTTTCCGCCATGCGCTTGAGTTGAGTTTCTTCGGCTTTCGTCAAGTCTTTGCCCGTATAAATAATAATCGGCAGACTTTTTAAAATTGCATCTTGCTTGATTTGCTCGATCAGTTCAAAACCCGTCATATCTGGCAGTCCCAAATCGAGTACAACGCAGTCAAAATGCCCCGATCTTAAAGTTGCTAGCGCCTCTGCACCACTCCCCACAGCCGTTGTACAAACATCGTGATTGCCGATTAAATCCACAATGCTCAGACGCTGCGTTTCGTCGTCTTCCACGACTAGCAGATTCTTGACTCGCCGATCGACAAAACCCTTAATATCCATCAAAGCTTTGCTCAAAGCTTCGCTGCTAACAGGTTTTTGCAAATAGGCGATCGCCCCTAACTGCAAACTGCGCTGCCGCCCTTCTTCCACTGATACAATGTGAACCGGAATGTGGCGCGTAGTTGGGTCGTGCTTCAAGCGATCGAGCACTGTCCAGCCATCCATCACAGGCAAATTTAGATCCAGCATAATCGCAGTTGGCTTGAACTCTCGCGCCATCGCCAAACCGATATCGCTCCGTAAAGCCACTAAACCTTTAAAACCCTGATCCCGCGCCATATCCAAAAGAATGCGAGCGAAGTTCACGTCATCTTCAATAATCAACAGTACGCGATCGCCGGGTTCGACACTTTCCCGGTCATCAGCGATAATCGGTGATGGATAAGGAGCGATCGGCAAGTTGAAATTCGGGGAAGGAACTGCTGAAGAAGTAGCAGCCGGCAATTGAGCCGTTTGCTTGCCCCTTCCCGATTCCCCATCATTCATTATTCGCGATTCTTGGTAAGTTTGCGGCAGATAAAGCGTAAACCTACTACCCTCACCAGGGCGACTTGTCAATTTAATTTCTCCCCCTAACAGATTAGCGATTTCTCTACTAATTGACAAACCCAAACCCGTCCCGCCGTATTTGCGGCTAGTGCTACCATCAGCTTGTTGGAAAGCCTCAAAAATAACCCTGTGTTTTTCAGCCGAAATTCCAATCCCCGTATCGCTAACGACGAAAGCCAAAACAGTAGCGGAACTCCTTAAACTTTCTATCTCTAAACTCCACCCTTGCGACGCTACTTCGACACGCAATTTCACCTCACCCCGCTCTGTAAACTTAAACGCATTAGAGAGGAGATTCTTCAAAACTTGTTGCAGCCGTTTAGCATCAGTATAGAGACCTTTTGGCAACCCAGGCTCAAGCTCGATTTGAAAACTCAACTTCTTATCCAGGGCGATTTGGCGGAAAGTTCTATCCAAATGATCTCGCAAGTCCGGAAACAACACTTGCTCAATTTCCACCGACATCGTGCCTGATTCAATCTTCGCCAGATCCAAGATGTCATTAATCAGCCCTAACAAATCAGTTCCCGCCGAGTAAATTGTGCGCGTGTATTCAACTTGCTTCAGAGTCAGATTGCCTTCAGTATTGTCAGAAAGCAATCGAGCCAGAATCAACAGCGAATTCAGTGGAGTTCGCAACTCGTGAGACATATTTGCCAGAAACTCCGACTTATACTTAGAAGTTAGAGCCAACTGTTCCGCTCTTTCTTCCAACAACCCCCTCGCCTGTTCGATATCTCGGTTTTTCCGCTCAACTTCCTTATTTTGCAGCGCTAGCAATTCAGCTTGTTCTTCTAGTTCTTCATTTGTTTGTTGCAACTCTTCCTGCTGCTTCTTCAGCAGTTCCTCGTTCGTCTGCTGCAACTGCGCTTGCTGTTCTAACCGCTTGTTAGTTTCCGTTAGTTCCTTTTGCTGAGCTTGCAACTCTTCAGCCAAAGATTGCGACTGTTTCAACAACTCTTCCGTCCGCATACTCGCCGCAATAGTATTTAAAACAATGGCAATACTTTCCGTGAGTTGGTCGAGGAATGTTAAGTGAATTTCGCTGAAGCGGCGGAACGAAGCTAGCTCAATCACCGCTGTCACCTGCCCTTCAAACAGTACAGGTAAAACCACGACATTCAGCGGCGTAGATTCTCCCAGACCAGAGCTAATTTTAACGTAGTTGTCCGGCACTTCGGTCAGCAGTATTCTTTCCTTTTCCAGGGCGCACTGTCCGACCAAACCTTCGCCTAAATGGAATTTATTTCCTAAGCTTTTACGTTCCCGGTAGGCGTAGGTACTTAACAGTTTGAGGAAGGGGTCGTGTTCTACAGTTTCCATCATAAAGAAGACGCCATGCTGAGCAGAAACCAGCGGTGTTAATTCCGAGAGAATTAATTTAGAAACTGTTTCTAAATCCCGCTGACCTTGCAGCATTCTAGTGAACTTAGCCAGGTTGGTCTTGAGCCAATCTTGCTCGGTATTCTTCTGCGTAGTCTCCCGGAGATTGGCAATCATCTGGTTGATGTTGTCCTTGACGATCGCAACTTCTCCTTCAGCAGCGACGGAAATTGACCTCGTTAAATCGCCTTTAGTAACACCAATTGCCACTTCGGCGATCGCGCGCACCTGAGTAGTCAAATTCGCCGCCAATTCATTCACATTATCCGTCAAATCTCGCCACGTTCCCGCCGCCCCCGGAACCTTCGCCTGACCGCCTAACTTCCCTTCAATTCCCACCTCTCGCGCCACCGTACTAACTTGATCCGCAAACGTCGCCAGCGTGTCGATCATCTCGTTAATCGTATCTGCCAGAGTCGCAATTTCTCCCTTAGCTTCCAGCATTAACTTCCGCTTCAAATCGCCATTCGCCACCGCCGTCACAACTTTAGCAATACCCCGCACTTGCGCTGTCAAATTTCCCGCCATCGAGTTTACATTGTCGGTTAAATCCTTCCAAGTTCCCGCAACTCCTTTCACCTCAGCTTGACCGCCCAATTTACCCTCAGTTCCCACCTCCCGCGCTACCCGCGTTACCTCAGAAGCGAAGGAATTAAGCTGATCCACCATCACGTTAATAGTGTCTTTCAGTTCGAGAATTTCGCCTTTGACATCAACGGTAATTTTCTTAGACAAATCGCCATTTGCTACCGCTTTCGTCACTTCCGCAATATTCCGCACCTGCGCCGTCAAATTCCCGGCCATCAAGTTAACATTATCGGTTAAATCTTTCCACGTTCCCCCTACACCCCGCACGTAAGCTTGCACACCTAATTTACCTTCGGTTCCCACTTCCCTCGCCACCCGCGTTACTTCAGATGCGAAGGAACTCAACTGATCCACCATGATGTTAATCGTGTTTTTCAGTTCGAGAATTTCCCCTTTCACATCCACAGTAATTTTCTTCGACAAGTCGCCATTTGCCACAGCCGTTGTCACTTCGGCAATGTTCCGCACTTGGGCGGTAAGATTACCCGCCATCGAGTTAACTGAATCCGTTAAATCTTTCCAGGTTCCTGCAACCCCTTTAACTTCAGCTTGCACGCCTAATTTCCCTTCATTTCCGACTTCCCTAGCAACCCGCGTTACTTCAGATGCGAAGGAATTTAATTGGTCAACCATCGTGTTGACCGTGTTTTTTAGTTCGAGAATTTCGCCTTTAACATCTACGGTAATTTTCTTAGATAAATCGCCATTTGCCACAGCAGTCGTAACAGCAGCAATATTCCGTACTTGCTCTGTCAAACTACCCGCCATAAAATTAACTGAATCCGTTAAATCCTTCCAAGTTCCTGCTACGCCTCGGACATCGGCTTGACCGCCGAGTTTACCTTCAGAGCCCACTTCTCTCGCCACCCGCGTTACTTCCGAAGCAAAGGAATTAAGCTGATCCACCATCACGTTAATGGTGTTTTTCAGTTCTAAAATTTCGCCTTTAACCTGTACCGTAATTTTTTTAGATAAGTCACCGTTAGCAACAGCCGTCGTCACCTCAGCAATGTTTCGGACTTGTGCTGTTAAATTGCCGGCCATTGAGTTAACTGAATCCGTTAAATCTTTCCAGGTTCCTGCTACTTCCTGCACTTCAGCTTGTACGCCTAATTTCCCTTCGTTCCCCACTTCCCTAGCAACCCTGGTTACTTCAGATGCGAAGGAATTTAACTGGTCAACCATCGTGTTGACGGTGTTTTTGAGTTCAAGAATTTCGCCTTTAACATCTACAGTAATTTTCTTAGATAAATCGCCTTTTGCCACGGCGGTTGTCACTTCAGCGATGTTCCGCACTTGTGCTGTCAAACTGCCTGCCATGAAGTTAACGCTATCAGTTAAATCCTTCCAAGTTCCTGCAACTCCTTTAACTTCTGCTTGACCGCCGAGTTTGCCTTCGGAACCTACTTCTCTCGCCACCCGTGTTACTTCAGATGCGAAGGAATTTAACTGATCCACCATGATGTTAATAGTGTTTTTTAACTCCAGAATTTCCCCTTTAACATCTACAGTAATTTTTTTAGATAAGTCACCATTTGCCACAGCAGTTGTCACGTCGGCAATGTTCCGTACTTGTGCGGTAAGATTGCCGGCCATTGAGTTAACTGAATCCGTTAAATCTTTCCAGGTTCCTGCTACTCCCCGCACTTCAGCTTGTACGCCTAATTTCCCTTCGGTTCCTACTTCTCTCGCCACCCGCGTTACTTCAGATGCGAAGGAACTCAACTGATCCACCATGATGTTAATCGTGTTTTTCAGTTCGAGAATTTCCCCTTTAACATCTACGGTAATTTTCTTGGATAAATCGCCATTGGCCACAGCGGTGGTCACGTCAGCAATGTTCCGCACTTGTGCTGTTAAATTCCCGGCCATCGAGTTAACTGAATCCGTTAAATCTTTCCAGGTTCCTGCAACTCCCCGCACTTCAGCTTGCACGCCTAATTTCCCTTCGGTTCCCACTTCCCTAGCCACTCGCGTTACTTCCGACGCAAAGGAGCTCAACTGGTCTACCATTGTGTTAACAATTTGGGCTGTTTGGAGGAATTCTCCTTTGAGGGGTCTGTCTTCTATTTCTAAGGCGATGGTTTGCGATAAATCTCCTTTTGCTACGGCCCGAATTACTCTGGCGGTTTCAGAGGTTGGTTGCACTAAATCTGTAATTAGGGTATTGACAGAATTTACGCTAGCTGACCATGACCCCTCGGCGTTGCCGATGGTGGCCCGCTGGGCGATTTTGCCTTCTTTACCCACAACTGTGCCAATCCGCTCGAGTTCGGCCGCCATTCTCTCATTGAGTTCGATAATGTCGTTAAGTTCGTCAGCAATTTTCCCCGCTAGACCAGTCTGGTCTATGGGCATCCGAACTGAAAAGTCCCCTTTTTTGACTGCCACTAAGGTTCTGAGTAACTGTTTGGCATAACCATTATTGGAATTGGGGCTTGTTATCTGTGCAGTTGACATGACCGTTACCTTTGGCGAGTTTGAAGGGGAAGGGGGGAATATTTTTGAGATTATTGATATTATCCGACTAAAGCAGTGTCTGATTGCTTCTATCGAAAGATGGATGACAAATTGCTGTTTATCAGCTATGTAGTTATTGGTTATTTTATACTGGTTAGCAGGCTCTTCTTGGTAACGAGTTAATTGTGGGTTGGCAGGAACAGGCCCGAAAGCCTGTTCCACCCTGTTCCACAAAGAGTGAATTTTATTGTGCGGCGGGCAGGATGCCCGCCCTACAGATTACCAACTGCGATTATTTCCAATTTTGCCACGAACTATTGAAAATAGAAGTACCCGGAAAGGCGATCGGATTGGCATTTTGTTGCAACCGCAACTGTAACACTTCCAAGTTTGGCTCGCGAGAGGGCAATTCGTCCACCAATTCATAAGGTAGAATCCCCTTTTCTAGGGAAAAAGCAGCTGTAACTCCCGCCGCCGCACCGGCAGACCATTCAAAAGAATGCACTCGATAAGCAGCGGCCGCTGTGTGGCTAACAGCAATACTTTTACCTGCCACTAACATATTGTCAATTTTCTGGGGAATCATTGCCCGCAGCGGAATTTGGAAGGGATAAGCTTGCCCTTGACCTTTGCGAGTGCCTTCGCGTTCGGTATTTCCTGGTGCTTCCGGCGGACTGTTGGTCATGCAGGGGTGAAAGTCGATCGCATAATGACCGATACCCACAGAATCAGGATAAATCGTAGCGCGCGATCGCGATGTTGTATCCTCAACAGATTGACTTCCCACAGCCAAAGCCGGCGCATTCAAACCACCCACAGCTAACCACAAATTGCGATACTCTTCCTCCGACAAATTCTGGCGATAAAAATCAGCCGTAAAGTCAGTGCGAGACATATCAACTTCCCACACCGTAAAACCTTGAGGCTGATTGAAACTCGGCCGCCCAATAATACGCCGGCCCTCCCGCATATAAGGATATTTAGAAAGTCCGTGCACCGTCCCCATCGGCGACTCCAACCCGCTCAAAAAACGATTGTTTGGATGAGGCTTTTTCACTCCATCTCCTAGCTGCGAGTCAGTAGTTCCTGTTACCAGCCAGTAGAAAAATCCTTTGGCATTTTCTTCACCCTTACGCAAAGTTTCCGTTCGCAAACCGCCCATCCATCCCCCCGGTTGCAGTTGACCGGCCGCTTCCAACTGCGCGCGAGAATAAATTAAATTATCCTGGGCCGAACCGGGACGATAGTCATTACCCCAAGTCCAGTTTTGCATCGAGATATCACCGGGATAAATGGGGAATTGCTTCGGGTCTGAAGGTCGCTTTTGATCTGGTCTCATGCTCCTGATTTGGCGGTAGGTGAAAACTAAGGGAAAGCTCGCCAATCTCGGCAATTCGTAGCTGTAGTAAGGAGCGTATTGTTGATAAAAAGACGGCACTTGATGCTGCTGCGCTTCCTTCGTTGCCTCCATCGCAAAAGTGTAGGTAAAACCTTGAGTGCAGTAAGCGTCGCCGCTAGGGCTAGCGGAGGAAGGTTCGAGAGGAGAACGCGGGTCAATTCCGAGGCGGTAAGGAACATCCCCAAGTCCGATCAACTCGCCTGTTTCAGTGGCATCTACCACGTACCAATCAGCAGGTCTAGGTTGGGAATTTGACTGGTTAGGTGGTTTTGGAATAAACCGAATAATAGTTTTGTTAAATCGTGCAGAATTTTCATAGCGATAGGCATCTTCGATAGTCTGAGAAAGAGTTTCGGTGTTGATGGGCGGGGTATTGGCGGCCGGTTTGTGTTGAATGGCGATCGCACTTTTAATTTGTTGGCCCCCAACCGTATTCCCCGCCACAGCAGGAGTAATTGCTAGTTCTTTAATAACCGTATTGGGAAACCATTTCAGCGTGCCTTTGCCTTTTCTAGCGGCATCCTGCAAGATGTTAAATAGAATTTTGTGACCATCGTAGGGCATGAAACACGAATAGCTAACCCAACAGCCTCCGGGATTTAGCCGGCCGTAATGTTCCTCGATCCGCCCCCGCAATTCTAGGTAGCCGCGGGGGTAATATAAGAGCGATCGCTGAGTCTCTCTTTCATCGAGTGCGGAAGTTCCCTGGGAGGAAATTTGACCGCCTACCCAGTCAGTAATTTCAGTCAGGCAAACTGTGCGCCCCGCCAGCAAACCTTCGTAAGCGGTAGCAGCGCCTGCGAGCCCGCCACCTGCTACTAGAATGTCGCAAGTTTCTGCAGAGTCCGGATTGCGGGGCGGTGCGGCAAATACTGGTGAAATGCTCCCTATCGCGGAAATTATGCCGAGGGTGAGGCTAAGGATCGATCGACCTTTGAGCAAAAATAGATACTGTCGAAGTTTCATCGGAGATTGTGGAATTAATTTTGACATAGCGCGAAAAACACTCATCCCATCTAAATGTTTATTTTGCAGTATACTGGTATTTCGCGGTGCTGTCAGGGAAAAGTTTTTTGAGAAAAGAGGCATTAATACCAGCAACAACTATTGAACAGCCGGATAAACCTTATGCTCAAAATCGTCAAAATTTTTAGGTCATTGATTCCTTTTGAGAGTTTAACAATTACCACCAGTTTAACTTTTTCGGAAGTGGGGCGCAGGTTGGACGAAGTTGTCACTCCTCCCAAAGTTGTTAGAATAATTATACCCTTTGGCCCGCCCCCTCCCAAACCTTATGAAGGAACAATTTCTGGCAAAATTTTCAAAATTAATCGCATCATCATCGGTCGAAATTTATTGTTCCCAATTATAGAAGGAGATATATACACTCAACAGTTCGGTTGTTCCATCAAAATTAGGATGACTTTACATAAAATAGTCCTAGGATTTTTGATTCTTTGGCTGTGGACAACTGGCACTATAGGAATGTTCTCTTTATTTGCTTGGTTAGTCGAACCCTCCGTGGGACCAATATTTTTACCAATTTTAGGAATGTTTATTTTCGGCTGGCTTTTGTGCTTGATTCCTTTTAAAATAGAAGCAAAAGCAGCTATAAAATTTTTATCTATTCTCTTAACATAAAGTATTGTATCACGACAATATTTGAGCTGTATTATTAAAAACAATCTGGCTTCATCTGCGGTAAAAAAAAACTAAACTTTCCGGGATTACCCATGCGTCAAAACCAACTCAAACAAAAAATTAAACAAGGCGAAACAGTCCTCGGTTTATTTATGAACTGCGCCTATCCCGCCTTCATGGAAATCTGCGGTCACGCTGGATTTGATTTCGCCGTTATCGATATGGAACACGGCCCCCTGAACCCGCTTGCTGCTGAAGATTTGTGTCGCGCCGCCGACTGTACCGGAATTGCACCGATTGTTCGTGTCCGCAAAAACGACGGCCCGCAAATTCAACGAGCTCTTGATATCGGCAGTGCAGGCGTTCAAGTACCTCAAATTGAAAGCAAAATCGATGCCGAAACCGCTGTCAAAAGTGCTAAATACAGTCCTCTGGGCACGCGAGGCCTTTCCTTCGCTACGCGGGCAGGACTTTTCACTGCAGCAGGTACAAATATCACCGACAAACTCAACGAAGAATCCTTAGTTGTGATTCATGTCGAAGGCAAAGGCGGCATCGACAACCTGGCAGAAATAGTGACCGTCCCAGAGGTGGACGTGATTTTTCTAGGGCCTTACGATCTGTCACAGTCGATCGGCATTCCCGGCCAAGTCCGCGATCCCCGAGTCATCGACATGATGCAGGAGGCAGTGCAAACCATCCGCAAAGCAGGCAAAGCCGCCGGTACTTTTGCCGAAAACCCCGAAATTGCCCAGCAGTGGATTGATGCTGGCGTTCAGTACGTCGCACTTGGGGTCGATGTTGCCGTTTTCCTGCGGGCCTGTCAGTCGCTGGTGAAAGCAGTCAATCGATTTTAGATTTTAGATTAGGGATTTTGGATTAAAAGAAGAACCAGCCCCCGGATTCATCTTGCAAGCTTTACGATATCTTTGCAATTTTTGTAGTGTCTTTTACGACACATACAAAAAACCTGCGCTAGAGTAGAAGCATACACCTCCTCAAGGCAAAATTAGGGAGGGGAGCAAGGCTTCAGGGAGTAAAATCTATGAAAACCGTATTAGAATCCATTCATTTGGATTATGCCTTCATGTTTACTTTCAAAAAAGTAAACTCGATTAAGCTAGAAGGCTTCAAGGAATTTTTTGACGATATGCCTGTCGATCCGTATGTGAAAGGTAAGTATCGTTCGAGAAGATTATCGCGGTTTGCAGTCAACGGAAATGAGTTAGTTAAGTTACCTCACGGCTATTTGTATCAAAGCAAAACATACAATCCGCTAGTTGGTGATCTCAGGCGGGAATTTGCCGAATTGGACGATCGACTAATCGCCCTCGATAATTTCAAACAGATGATTTTTGCTTTTTTCGATTCCTGCAAAATTCACCCGGAAGCTGAAATCGGCATTCATCAAATCAGGACGACTTGTTCGCCAAACAATTTCGGCAACCCCGCACCGGAAGGCATTCACCAAGACGGTACTGACTTTATCGGGATTTTCTCGGTTGACAGAACTAATATTGTAGGCGGGGAAACGCATTTGTACTTGGCTAAAAAAGAGAAGCCTGTTTTTAATAAAATTCTGCATCCGGGAGAATTGCTGTTAGTTAACGACCACGAGTTTTTCCACTTTACTACACCGATTAAACCGGAATCTGAAGGAGTGGGAACCAGGGATGTCTTTGTGCTGACTTCTCCGAGTTTGCTTACCGATTGAGGAGAGTTGGGCAATTGCGCGTCTTTCGTTCGTAGTGAGGGCTTTACTCCTCTCTCTGGTGTTTACTCAATCATGACTAAAGTCCTTACTACAAACCTTTCGTTAGTAGTGAGGACTTTATGCGTCTTTCTGGCGTTTCCTCAATCATGACTCAAGTCATTACTAAGCTGTTGCGGCATTTAAATTGTATGTCAAAAAAAATTACAGTCTTGTGGGGAGTAGGGGTTGGGCGTCCCGCCCGCCCTGAATATATAATTTAAATGCGCGACAGCTTACAAACCTGCATATTTTCCTAAAAAGCCAGGTTTATGCCTCTAGCAACTCACAGATAACTCCTATCGAAACTTCCGTTCAGACTCTTGAATGGGAACATCATTAATACTAGCTTCACGTCTTCGCATTAACCCATTTTCTGCAAATTCCCACTGTTCATTACCATAGGCGCGATACCAGTAGCCAGCATCATCGTGCCACTCATACTCAAATCGAACAGAAATCCGATTATCTGTAAAACTCCACAGTTCTTTCTTTAAACGGTAATCTAATTCCTTTGTCCATTTTCTTCTTAAAAAAGCCTTGATTTCTTCCCGTCCGCTGAAGAATTCGGCACGGTTTCTCCACTGAGAATCTTCCGTATAAGCTAAGGCTACTCGTTCTGGATCGCGGGTATTCCAGGCATCTTCAGCAGCTTGAACTTTGGCTTTAGCCGTTTCCAACGTAAAGGGCGGTAGAGGTGGTTTAGTTTCCATCAGCTTTGTTTTTTGTGATTATAAAAGATAAGGTGCGGGATGCTAGCGCTACAGAGAGAGTTTGGGGACTTTGATATCAATCCTCAGCATCGGGATCGATTCCCATTGCTCGCAGTCGCTCCGCTAACTGGGTGACTTTTCGCTCTGCTTGTTCGGCTCTTTCCCGTTCTTGTTCGGCTCTTTCCCGTTCTTGTTCGACCAGGGCCCGCTCAATTTCAACTTGTTCGGAGCCAGTTAACAGCAAATTTCCCTGGGAATCCCACCACCGCAGCCAAAGAAGTTCTTGATTTTGATAGCTTCCCTGCCACAGTCCCAATTCTACATCTAGTACAGGAATGGGATAGTGACCGCGTTCGTTTGGCTCCATCCTTCGATACAGAAAATCTATCAGGTGATAGACTTCTAAATTGCCAGTTCTCATTTCATAAATACCGTAGTAAGGGATGCGGATAATTCTCTCGTACACCCAAAACTTACCGGGTTTAGTTGTTGTACCGTCGGCCGCCACAGAAAGCGGAGTACGATCGCGCTCTTCCTCTCCATTACCGCTAGCAAATTCTAAAGCAATGAACGGAGCCATGTGTTCCCGCCAAAGTACATAAGAACGGCGAAAACCATCGAGTGTTGCCGGTACATTGGGCACGTAAAACCAATCCGGTGCTTCTGCACCTCGCTCTGGTGGGTCAGTTTCTCGCCAGTAAATGCCGCAATCTTGCCCGATCGCATATTGTCCGTCTGGATGCAGTCGCTCTACAACCGGCCCGATCGAATCTGTCAGAATGATGCTCTGAGGATGCTCCTGAAAATTTTTCACAAATGTACCGTCTTCGTCTGGCAATTGGGTATGATCGGGGAATGCAGGAGGCCGATCTGTAGCAGTTATTATCTCAGTCATCGTCGTTTTCCGTGCAGTTATTGTTAATTGTACTGCGAAATTTTAGAGCAAGCTGATTTGAGACTTTAGCTAATATTAGCTAAACCCAGCTAACCACAGCGGAAGCATCAACAGCAACCCGACAGAAGTTATGGCGATGCTGCTAGCTAACAAATCGCGATCGAGCTCGTAGACTTCTGCTAAAATCAGCACGGAAAGAGCTGTGGGCGTTCCCGACATCAACACCAACACGAACCTCGGATCGCCACTCAATCCGAAATAACTAGCACCCAATCCAATTAGCACCGGCACAATTACCACTTTTAACAGGGACGGGATTAACGCCAGTTCAAAACTTTCCCATTTCTTTATAGACCTCAGCCGGATGCCAACCAGCAGCAAAGCACTGGCAATTACCACCCAAACAGCAGTCTGCAATCCCGATTCCACTGTATCGGGCAGGGGGATGTTTCTAGTATAAAAACCAATTAAAAATGCCCACAGGGCGGGAACTGTCAGCACGTCCCGGATCTGAGTCCACCAGTGATTTTTTTGCTCGGAGTTCCCGAAATAGCTAGCAATAAATACACCGAAACAATAAGTTCCAATAACATTGTTAGTGACGCTGTACAAGACAGCCCAGTTGTTGTTATCGCTGCTGATGATAGACGGGGTAATTGCTAATCCAACAAAGCCCGTATTCCCTAACATCGCAGCTAGGAGAAAACTGCCTTGGCTCGATCGCTTCAGGGAATTAAAATTTAATAAAAATAAATTTACCAGAGAATTTTTGCCCTGAAAATAGGGTTTTTTGATGTGGGCCGCACTCAGCCTACGCAATAATACCCAAGTCAGCCAAGCAAAACTCGTACTCAGAAATAACACGAATATGGCGATCGCCGGCGTGAACCCCACAGCACCCGAAAAATCGCTTTGACGGGCTAAAACTAGAATTTGCAGCGGTATCCCAATCCAGAAAAGAAAGTGGCTCAGCAGCTTGGGAAAATCAACTGGGATGTACCGAAACAGAAGCAGTCCCAAGCCAGTCCAGATAACTAGAGGCGTATAAGCGTGAAATAAGGTTTCAATCATAAAAATTTAACTAGGCAATTGGAAATGCCTCTATCTATTAATAGTAATGCTAAAGTCTGTTGAATAAATGCAAATTGTCGTTAGCGGAGCCCTCGAAGAGGATCGCACTTGCACGCTTTTTCGTCCTAGCGTGTTCGCAGCAGTGCCAGCCCGAAAATTTCCGCCCAAATTCCCGCACCTTTCAGGACACAATCCTCAGACTCGCAGCCCCAAATGCTTGCAGTTTTTTGCATTCAGATTCACAAAACCTCTGTTAATTTGACCAATGTGCGATCGAGCTATCTTGCCTTTTCCGAACAGATGTCCCACGTTGTCCTGCCGTTTCGCTCTAACGGAAATACGGCGACACTAAAGCTGCTAATGACTTGCACTCATTAATTCAATTTCAAAGCATTAACCGGCACTTCATCCCAAGAACTAACAGTCCGCAAAGTAGCAACCCAGCCCTGCTGTTTTTGCTCTGCCGTCAAATTCTTCTCAAAAGATTCGTGGCAATCCTTCGCTTGAGTCTCATCGCAACAAGCAATGCAAGAATAAAGAATACCCGACGGATCGATTTGCTCGTTTACCCAAATAATCACGATCTACTCTCCCCATTAACTTAACTATTATCTAAATTTTCCTATATTTTTGTCAATTAAGTAGGTAGGTATTAATTAACCCTAGTGCGGCATTTTAGGTTAACAGGCATCTTGCCTGTGCCACACACAGGCAAGATGCCTGTTCCACACACAGGCAAGATGCCTGTTCCACACACAGGCAAGATGCCTGTTCCACACGCAGGCAAGATGCCTGTTCCACAACAGATGAATTTTGGGTTTGGCACGCGAGCCCGCCTGAATTACTTCGATGCCAAATTTGCCAAAGACTCGCCCGCAACGCGGCAAATCCGCCAGTCGGGCATCACATCAGCACCGATACCCTTGTAAAATCCGATCGCCAATTCATTCCAATCCAAAACACTCCATTCCAAACGCCCGCAGCCCCTTTCCACCGTCAACTGCGCTAAATAAACTATCAAAGACTTGCCAATTCCCCGCCCTCGAAACTCAGGGATCACAAACAAATCTTCCAAATAAATTCCCGGCTGAGTCAAAAAAGTAGAATAATTGTAAAAAAACAGCGCCCAGCCGACAACTCGATTTTCGCACTCTGCTAAAATCGCTTCAGCAAAAGGTCGATCGCCAAACAAATGATTCTCCAAATCAACGGCATTGCCAGTAACGGCATGAGATAATTTTTCGTACTCAGCTAAAGCTTTAATCAAATCAAACAGCACCGGCACGTCAGCGCGGGTAGCTGGACGCAAAATTACCTCAGAATACATAAATAAGTAAGTAGTACGCGACAATCAACAATTAAAAATACCACATCAAGACATTTTTAATTTGTAATTTTAATTAGGGCTTGCTGAAAAAGTGAGAAAACAGCATTTAGAAAGATGAGTGAATTCGAGTTCTCCTCGGCAATAT
>NZ_JAUBSA010000029.1:0-70540 GCF_036702115.1 Microcoleus sp. LAD1_D5
GGTTTTTGGCTGGCATTTTTGTAAAAATTGACTAAACTTAATTTTTATTATACCCTATTTAAAGGTACAACAGCTTAGCTTTTAATGAGATGTCTAATTTTGGAATGATTTAACCGCAGAGACCGCAGAGGACACAGAGGAAGAGAAGAGAGAGATGAATAATTCCGATACCAACGGATTTGATATTACTCATTAATACGATTAAAGTGCAATTTTTGTCTATTCAACCTGCGAGGCAGCCTAATACTCACCAGGTTTTGGTGTCAGTTGGTACGGATACACACAAATTTATTTTTACAACAGAAGTCAATCAAGTGGGAGAACATTTACTTCAGACTACTCGCGGCGATTCCCTACGGGATAGCTGCGCTTCACGCACTTTTTCAGAAGTTTTCCGATTTAATGAGCGAGTAGCGATGAATGTTACAAATCTCGTGGTTAAATGCTACAATCATGAAACTATAAATCTTCCCGCAGATGTTGGCATTTTTGTCACTCCAGAAACAGCTTTATCGAAGCAAAAGCCATTTGAAAATAGCGGTTTAGCAGACACTGACTCGCAAGAATCCAAAGCAGTCGATCGAGAAACCCGTCAAAAAGCGATCGCTATTGTTGAGAAGTTACCGGAAGCTGTGCTTGATGAAGCCGTTAAGTTTCTCGAATCTTTGTATGTTAAGGGCGAGCCCGTCGAGTAGCGATCGTACTTTTTGTTGTGAGAAATTCAGCCACGTTTCGCGCCGTGTAAATATACAGCCAACCGCCAACTAATTACTCGATCGCACAGTCAAAACTTGCGGCGGCGTCGCATCCGGCGGATACAAGAAATCCACCTGCACCAAACGGCGTTCCCCCGGCTTCATATTCACATTCACCAAAGGTTCCCCCTGCTGTCCCCTGCGCTGCACGATGTGAATGTAGCGCGTCAAAGTCTTGCCCGTATCATCCTTAAACATCACCCGCACCGTACCTCGGAAAAATATCCGATTTTCGGGAGGATCGTAAAACATCAATCCCCCCGATTCTGTATTTGCTTTAATCGGTGTTTGCATTTTAATGCTAACAGATTGGGATTCACGAGATTTGTTGTAAAGCGGAAAAGTTAAGTTGTATTGAATGCCGTAATTACCGTGAGCAGAATAAGCAGTATCGGGATAGCGAGCTAACATTTTAGCGCTTTGAACTTGACCTGTGCCAAAAGTACCCGTATCCGTTGTACTCAAAGCATAGGAAAATGACTCGCCGCGCTTGGGAATAGTTAAATAATCGGTTCTCGAATTGTCCGTAATTTTAGCTTGCCACTGGGAACCTTCCGCTACTCCCGCCACGCGGCCATAAATTTTTTGCACCGGATTTTCGCCTTTCGGAGTTGGTGCTAAATCTCTGGGCCCCGCTAAACCTTTGGTATTTAAAATATTTTCCCACTCTTCTAATGTGGGATATTGCTCGACTCCTTCTTGAGTTGTGGGAGCAAACATCGCTAATGATGCTACATAAACCGCATTGCTGCTCGACATTCGCATTAAAGTCGATCGACCATTGGAAGAAGGCGTGACATTCCCCACAGGTATCGGCAAATTCATCAGCATTCGGCTCTCATTCGCCGGAATCTCGATCGCAGCGGGCAAAATGCCTTGTCTGAACCCCCGCAGCACATCGCTCGTGATGCGGCTTCCAGGCCCCGCAAACACAGTGCCGAATCGATTCTCTAAATACGACGGCAAATCGACAAACAAGGCATCCGGGCGAGTTAAATAAGTCGCTCCTTGCAAGACATTTAAAGTAACAGGTTCGGAGTTAGGATTGTGGACAATTATTCCTTGAAATAAGGTGCGAGTTTCGGCGCGATTTTTAGCTTTGGCGATGTGGTGGGCAAAGATGTCAAATCGGCCTTTGAAGGGAAAGTTTAAGTGTGCAGAAGGTACTTGTTTTCCTTCAGGCCCAAATGTGGAGAGCAAAATGCCTTCGGTTTGCACAACTTCGGGGCTGTTGCTGTTGAAAACCGGGATGCTGTCGAGTTGCCCCGGTAAAACGCGCACTTGCTGAGGCACCGTCAGGGTTTTCAGCAGGCTGCTGCTTGGCTGTGGCGGCAAATCCAGTTCGTTTTCGGGTACGGGGAGTTCTGGGTCGATGATCAGTTGTTGTTGGGCGGGAGGTGTGGGGATTGTTTGAGCTAGGGGGAAAATTGGCAAAAACATTGCTGAGAGCGCGTTTAACTGAACTTGCAGAAGATTGCCACATAGCAACCGACACAAAACCTTACCACAAGTTGGTTGATATTTTCTGGTGATGTTGGGATTTTAGGTCTATTTTTGCAGCAATTCGGGCATCGCAAATTTTTTGTTTTTCACGTTGACAAAATGTAGAGCACAAATAAGAGCCAGAAGCACTATAGCTGCGCTGGCTCTTATGAGTTGATACTAGAAGTTAACCTGAATTCACTAGAAATGCGACGAGCTTTTCTGCCGATGGATGGCCCGCACCCCTAAGAAAATTTAAGCAAGAGCTTTTTTTGCCTGCTTGCGGCGTGCTGCTACTAAACTTCCCAACCCCATCACCATACCTGCGATAGTCGTTGGTTCCGGCACTGGCTCAGCATCAGCGGAAACTCCGGCCATAACTTTGTCACTGCTACCAACACTAGACCCAGCTACCTGTTGGAAGCGAACCCCTGCCTTTAGCGTACCATTCTGGAATCCCGTCAAGAAAGCACTTTCTGCCTGAGCCGCACTCAGACTGCTGCCAGTTAGCAAAAAGCTAACCAAAGTTGACTGATTTTTATATAAGCCTCCATTAGCGTTTCCACCATTAAAGCTATTGCGCGGAGTGCTAATGCCATAGTCGAAACCGTTGTGCAAACCGTTAATATCAACGTTTTGCCAAAACGCTGTAAAAGTGCTGCCTGCGGTCGATTTAACTGATGCAGTAACGCCGCTCAATACGTCAAATGCCACGCCAACGAGAGAAGAGTCTGTTGCACCACCGGCTGTAGCCTGAGTGCCAGTGGTATTCTTGATGCCCAAATTCAGGAGCAAATCGGCTCCACTTTGGACAACGTTGAAGTCCAATGTTGCAGTAGCGCCGGTGCCAATGCCGTTGGTAGTACCGTACTCAGGAGCCACGGATAAACTGAATGCTTGGGCTTGTGTTGCAGTTAGTAATGAAGAAGCAATTGCTAAACCAGCGGTAGCTATACAGGCAGTTAGTGGTTGGGCGAAGTTGGTTTTCATAAGAGTAATACCTTTTTTATATCGTTGGGGGGATTGACTTTATTGATTTCTCTCAGTACCTGTTTACATCATCTATCATGTAAAGGTCTTTGTCTATACATTTTTGATACCTTTACCAAAACAATATTCTTCGAGGTTGATTCTTAAACCTTTCGTAAACTCGGTTGTATCGCAAACGCTAGGATGACGGTTGATGAGGGATTCCACCGCTAACTATCCGTTATTGCAACTTTCGGTATCATCGGCTGTCACCACGGGTAATTGCGTAATATTACTAAGCAATTAGTGTTTATTTATACATAAAATAAGGAATCGGTTTGTCGATCGCCTGATGTACGCGAAAGTAAAATATAGTTGCACAGTAAGTAAATATAGAATTAGTAACTCTTCCTGGGCGCAGATACAGGGTTTGAGCCACTAAAGTACGGCGTGGAGGGCCAAAAATTTTAGGCTGTTGTTCAATCTCGGAGATTCATCTGTGGAGTAAATCAAAAATCAAAAATCAAAAATCAAAAATCAAAAATCGACACAATCCCCGCGTCCCCTACAATTTGAGATTGCATCGGCTCGTCCACCAGTGACACAATAACGTTACTAACAGACAAATTTTCAATGACAATAATTTTAACCAACGATGACGGCATAGACGCTCCGGGGATTCAGGCACTTTTGCAGGCTGTCAGCGGCAAAACAATTATGGTGGCTCCGCAGGGGCAATTGTCGGGCTGCGGGCATCAAGTGACGGCTCACAGTCCGATTCATGTCGATCGGCGATCGGAATTTGAGTATGCTGTAGGGGGAACACCGGCCGATTGCGTGCGTATTGCTCTTCATCACGTTTGTGCGAAGCCGGATTTGGTGCTTTCGGGTATTAACGCGGGTGGCAATTTGGGGGTTGACGTGTATATTTCGGGTACGGTTGCGGCGGTGCGGGAAGCAGCCATGCACGGTATTCCGGGCATCGCAATTTCCCACCGGATTAAAAGACCGCTCGAAATTGACTGGGATGTCGCTACTCGCTGGACATCGCGGGTGTTGGCGGATTTGCTGAACCGGGAACCAAAGTCTGGGTGTTTCTGGAATGTGAATTTGCCGCATTTAGCGCCGGGAAGTGCGGAACCGGAAATTGTGTTTTGCCAGCCTTCGACGCAGCCGCTGCCAGTGGTTTACCGGATGGAGGGAGAATACTTTTATTATGCGGGAGAATATGGATCGCGCGATCGGGCGGCGGGGACTGATGTTGACGTGTGTTTTGAGGGTAATATTGCGGTGACTGAGATATCGCTGTGATATATTTGGGTGATCGAACTATATTTTTTTTCAACCAAGTCTAAATAAATGGTCTTAAATTCGATCGGCGACAGAATGTTTCATATTCATGGCTAAAAACAGATTTCATTATACTTGGGGTTTAGCACTGCATATTCCCTATATATAATAAACCTGTTTTCTGATAATCCCAAAATAGGATATTTAAATCTGTTAAAAATCGATAGTATTGACAATTGAACCAAATTAATCGCACTCCCAAGAGTGGCAGCTATCTTTACTTGCGGCCGTCCGTGCTACCATAATTTTTTTTATCATCCTTCGGCTTAGCAACACCATCAGGTTGTTTCTTGGGCTTTTTGACTTCTTTATTACTTTTTCTTTCTTTTGACATGATTCTTCCTCACTTTTGACTCAGCATAACATAGATTGACACATTTGCCTAACTGCCAGTAGAGGGGGTGATCCTATACAGATATTACTCGCTGTTAGTTTTTTACAATCTGCAGTATATTATCCGCTAGGTTTTGAAGGAATACCCTCTACCGTTAGGCATATCGATAAATCCCTCAGAAGTACAATGTCTGAAATTACTTTTAACCCCGATCGACTCAAGGAAATATTGAAAAGCGCGATCGTCTAACTACTACGAGACAACCGAGAAAAATTCTCGCTGATTAAGCTGTTGTTCCACATCTAATTTTCATGAAAAATGACAGTAGATAAAATATGGAGCTATGACCCGGCCAGCCTTCGCGACACCTGACGCAAACACAACCAACAAAATTTGCATTGCAGTCTCCGTTTAAAAAAGCTGTTAGTCACAGTGGACAACAAGAATATTGATTTTAACTATTGATTAACACTTTGGACAGTGTTTGATGGCTTACCTACTAAGAATAACGGTTTCACGGATCTCAGTACGATCGCCACGCTTGCCCAAGCACACTAGAGACCCACCATAAATCAAGGGTTTCAGACTATGACCCCAAAAAGGTCGGGACTCTGGAAAAAGCATAAAGTATAGCAATCCTCGCATCATTTGTGAATTTCTTACTCCCGATCGAGCGGGTTCGGGGAGGGTTGGGGTGAGGTAAAAATTTACGACTCCTGCAAGGATTGCTATATATGTATAAATATAAAGTTAATTATCAGCTTTCTTAAAAGTGCGATCCAGACCGCTCCCTTTGAGATAAAATACTTATAAAGACTGTTTATTTCTAGATAAATTTCTGCTATTAGGAATGTGACCCGTATGGAAGTAACCGAGCTGCTCAAAGAGTACGAAAATGGAAACAGAGACTTTGCTGACGCAAACCTCAGCGGAGCAAACCTCAGCGGAGCTATGTTGGTTGGCGTAAACCTTTCGAGGGCTAACCTGGCGGGAGCTAACCTGAGTCGGGCGCATCTGACCAAAGCAGAACTTAACGACGCAAACCTTTACAGGGCAAATCTGAGTTTTGCCAAAATGGGCCAAGCCAGACTAGCGGACGCAGAGCTTACCAAAGCCAATCTCAGCGGAGCTTTCCTCGTCAAAGCAAAACTGCCCAGGGCAAAGTTGAGTGGCGCCCAACTCATCGGTAGCAACCTGCGGAGCGCCATCCTCTGGAACGCCAATTTGTGTACAGCCGACCTGCAATTCATCAACCTGCGGGGCGCTAACCTGACCGGAGCCAACCTCAACTGGGCAAATTGCGGAGGGGCCAAACTCAGCGGTGCAAAGCTTTTTGGCGCTCAACTAACAGGCATCTATCTCAGGAAAGCTTACATCAATGGCATCGACCTGAGCAGGACGGATCTCAATGGCGTCAACCTGAGCGAAGCCAAACTAAACGGGGTAAACCTGGAAGGCTCAAACTTGTTAGCTGCCAATCTCAGCGGGGCTCAGTTGCGGGGCGTCAAGTTGATGGGAGCAGATTTAACCAGGGCAAATTTGGTGGGAGTTTCTTTGGTGCAGGCAAACCTCGATTGGGCTAGGCTGTGCTATGCAGACTTGAGCGAAGCCGACTTGAGCGGGGCAACATTCACGGGAACCAACTTTGAGGGTACTCAGTTAGCCGGATCAACAATTCCCCCATCTTTGAGCAATGATGTCTACTTAACTGCCGCACGTGGTGTCGCAGCTTAGGCAACGCCAAAAATTAATTTCGCATTCGAGTGGACGACTCTCGCATTGGTTTAACTTTGGATGCAGACATCATTACTTTTGTCAGAGTGCTGCACCGGCAACAAATTTACCGATATTTGCGAGAGTTTGTAGCATCACAATTGAGCTCACCCGATTAATTTCGCGACTCGCAAAGCAGAGGTAATAGCTCCTTCGTGCAAACCATTCCCCAAATAAGCTCCCGCATGATAAGTGTTGTTCTCGCCATTAGTCTCGATAACTTCATCTCGATATCGAAAAGACTCGACAGTGTACAGTGGCGTGTGATGTTTCTGAATGTGAATAATTTGCTTTTGGGCGATCGACTCCTGCAGTTGAAAAGCTAAACTGTACTCTCGCGCCGATGAGATGCCGCAAAGCTGATTCAAGCTAGCATTATATCCCCATCCCTTCTCCGTCTCGAAAAAATCAAATTCTGATAACTTACGGATACCGTAGCGATCGTACATCGATGTATCCGAATGCAGTACAGTGGTGCCATAATTGGCTTTCCACGCCGAAAACCGCTTCGTTTCCGCCTCCGTCGGATCAGACAATAGCCTCATAACTTGATCTGGTGGCATCGCAAAAACCACCTTATCAAATTCCTGGATTTCCCCATCAGAAAGCACAATTTTTACAGCATCCGCACTTCTAAAAATATTGGAAATCTCCACCTTTAGCCGTATATCGCCCGTAAATCGCTCCAAAATCTTTTCAATGTAAGAATACACCCCACCTTTAATCCTCACCCAGTTGACCGAGGCATATTCGCGCAAAACAGGCATCGCTAATTCGGCCGGAAAATTGTCGAGCAATTCAAACGGTATCGAGTAGCTGTACATCGTCAGCAACTTCAGCCAATAATTGCGGACGCACGAGCTTTTCAAAGACTCAGAAAGTGGCACATCGTAGAAATCGTGCTGTTTAGCAAACCGCATTTTTAAAATAAATCCAGCCGAACGAGCGTAGAGACTATCAAGTCGCAAATACTCGATCATGCGTTGGATTCCGGTGAAATTCTTTCGGATAGAGACCGCAGACAAAAAGTGGGTGCCATCTTTAAGAAACAGCGCTGAACCAATCTGCACGGGTTCTAATTCAACGCCGAGTTCCTGCATGAAAGCCACGAAATTGTAAAACACAGTCGGAAATTCCAGTACCCCATTTTCTAATATTTCATTGCAGTCAGATTGATTGGGTACAACATTTTTGTTCAGCGTCCGAATGTGTCCGCCTAAAATCGGCTGCTTTTCCAATACGGTGACGTGATGTCCCTGTTTATCGAGCCAGTAGGCTGCTGCCATACCGCTCGCTCCGCCCCCAACGATTGCAATTCTCATAGTTCACTCCTAGATTGATAGAAGGAAGTTCGGCAACGGATTCTGTAACGGATTTAACGGATGTCAGGAAGAAGGAAGTTCGGCAACGAGCAATGTACGGGATGTAACGGATGTAACGGATGTCGGGAAGATGGAAGATGGAAGATGGAAGAAGAAGAAATTCTCGTTCCCAGGTTCTACCTGGAAACGCATTTGAGTCTGGCTGTGCCTCGTCATTTTTAAGAGGAGGCACAGCCTCCAGAAATTCATTTCTTGGCAGAGCCAAGGAACGAGATAAACGAGATAACTAGAGCAGAAACGAGAGATTTTTAAGAGGAGGCAGAGCAAGAGTGAAATTCATTCCTTGGCCAAGCCAAGAAACGAGAGAAACAGGAAAATAACCAATTGCCAATTTTCCTTAGCCTAAAATCGCATCGCCGGATAAACGTTGATAAAGCAGCGCCCCCGTCCAAAATGTCGGCGCAAAGCCTGGATAGCCCGAAGAGGCGTTGCAGAAATAGAAATTGTTGAGGGATGTTTCGTGATTTAGTCGATCGACTCCCATGTTGCGCGGCGTCAGGCTGGAACCGTAGGAATTACCGTTAGGACACCAACAGAAGCGCTCGTTAGTCGTCGGACTTCCGGTAATATGAAACACCATGTGTTTGCGGAAATTCGGAACATAGTGTGTTTCAACCACATCTAAAATCGAGTCCAGAATCTCTTGCTTCTTCTGTCTGTAAGCTTTGCGATCGCTCTCCCAAAGCTGTTTAAAATAGCTGTAATTAGCCACAGTCAGAAATTCGACAATTTGACAATCTTCTGGACAATCCCGCCGCGCTTCCGTCAGTAAAGTTGGCGTTGTAATGGCAAAACTAGGACGAGAAAAATCATTTTGGTCATACATTTGAGCAAAAGCTTCATTTAGATCCAAGTGTTCCGAATGAAACGTATTCCACTTGCCAAATCCATAGTCTCGGAGATCAATATCTTTGACAACGCAGTACACCATGTAGTTAGATGCAGAATACTCATAGTTAAGTTTCCGCCGCACTTTTTTAGAGAACAGTTCCTCTCCAATCATCTTGGCCGCTCTTTTCGGGTCAAGGTTGCAAATCACCGTGTCGCCCGTGAATTCATGGGTTTGATGGCTGGTCAAATCCATCGCTTCAACTCCAGTTACTGTTCTGTTTGTCACCCTAAAATTAGTGACTTCATGGTTTAATAGAACTTTCCCCCCGTTGGATTCAATGACTTTAACTAAAGAATTGATGACATCTTCAAAATGCTGCGTTGGGTAAAATGCACCTTCTTGATAGCCTCTAAACAAGGCAATCCAAGCATAGAAAGAAAGCTGATTTGGAGGTAGCAAAAAATCCGGCCATTGCAGGGCTAATAGGGTTTGGGCGGCTTGCGGGAGTTGGAACTTGTCGAAAACGTCCTGAAGTGTACTATTGAGGTGTTGGACGGCACAGAATACGTCACCGAAATTTTTGAGCAATTCAATTGGTTTGACGGGAGGAGCGAGTTTTCTTAGTCCTTCGCCGGTTTTCTCGACTTCGTTGACGAATTGGCGAATTCTCTCGCCCGCTTCGGGAAACAGCGCGGACAATCGCCGGATCAGTTCCTCTGGTTCCGAGGGGATATCCAGCGCATACCCAGGCATTCTCATGTGGTCGTAGCCATTCGGATCGTACCGCTCAAAGGTGACATCTCGAGCGAGACCGAGTTTTTTGAGAACTCGATTGACTGTATGTCCTTCGCCGCAGTCCCAAACGTAGTGGAATTGGGCATTAAACGTGTATTTTTTGGCCATCGTAAAGGTGTGACCAAAGCCTCCGGGATGCTCGTGAGCTTCGAGGATATGTACGGTTTTGCCGGAGTTTGCCATCAAAGCTCCGAAAACCAGTGCTGATAAACCACTGCCGACGATGAGGTAATCTGTTTTCATGGGAAATTTCCTCGATCGATTGAATCGGGCGATCGTTGTTTATTTAAAGTAACTCTCAATTCTGAGAAAATTGTGAAGAGGGCTTACCACGCTATTTGTGGGGTACGCACTGCACACCTTACGCCTTTTTGGGCTAGAAGCCCAACCCCTACTCCCCACAACAGTGTGAAGCATCTAAATTTAACAGTCAAGTTTCAGCGAATTCTTGTGGGGTGGGCGTCCCGCCCGCCCAAAAAATACAATTTAGGTGGGCTTACTTACAGCTTATTGGTGCGATAGCTTATTGGTGCGGCACAATTACATCAAAAAAAGCATCTTCCAAATCATAACCAAACATCTGCGACATCGCCATCAACTTCGATTTACTGGGAATTCCCTGCTGATTCAACCAATCAGTCAACACAAAAATTTTGTTCATCAAAAACATTTCCAAAGCTTCAGGATTGTACTGAATACCTTGGGTGCGGTGGAACTGGTGCGGTACCAACATCGCCGCATAGCGTGCCAATTCTCCCGCTTTCCAATCCAGCAAAAATGGCAGCCAAGGATAACAAGCATCCAAGCGAATAAACCACAGCCGCACTTCGGGAATTTCTGAAATTTCTCGCGGATCTAACTCTTCGCGCGGATACTCAATTTCAAATTGTAGCTGTTGTTCGTTTTGGGCGATCGCTCCTTCGGCCAGCCACTTTTCAATCACAGTCCGCACCGGAGACAAATCTAAACTGTTTATGCGATCGGCATTGATCGATATCATAATACTCATAAAATGTCAACTGATTTTATATTTTAGATTGCTTCCACCGATGGATGCGGGGGCAAGAGACCCAATTGCTTGATTGTCAACTGGATAGCATTTAGCGATCGTACCATCAGCCATTAACATTGTATAGCAGAATGAATAAGGAATAAGGCAAATGCAATAAAAGCAATTTTTTTAGCTTTTACCTATGATAATAAGGGTTCTCTCAAAGGTCGTCTTACACCACCACAATAATAAAAATGCGCCTACTAAAATCCGGTGAATCAGCATTGATTAAAGCTATACTTATGACCAACTATAAACTTGCTGAAGTAAGAGTACCAACACTAAACACGGCGCTTGTTGAGGACATGGACGATGGTGAGATGGGTAGCCTCCGCTTCAAATCCTGCGCTGCTGATTCAGGCAGAAGGCTTGGCAGAACAGCCGCTGAAGCTGAATTTTTAGATGAGGATGGAGTTCCTGTATCTCTGGAATTGAATTTAGATGAGCATAGTCAACTTTTTGAGCTTGATGTTTGGAAATTTGATTATTCTCCTGTGTCTAGATTGCCAGACCTGGGACAAGTTGTGATTAAAGGAAGAATCTAATAAAGGCGATCGCACTTTCGATGGTGTTGCAAATTTTTGAGATTCTTCGCTTCATTCAGAATGACATAATATAGGTTTTTAAGGCTTCCAGGAATAAATTAGCGCTCGCCATCGCTAATAACTAATGACTATTTCTCGACTTGATGAGCCTTAATTTCTAACTTCTTTCGTTGTCGCTCCACAAACTCCGCTAGAGTTTTTTTCCTAATTTCTATTTCCTGAAAATCCACCACAAAACTAGCTGTTTTTAGTTCAACTGCTAAGGATTCAGTAATATCGATAATTTCCACCCAGCTAGCACATTGATAATCTGACTCTTCATATTGTTTAATTCGGTTTTCTTCAAGCCCCAACCTATCTGCAAGTTCCTTTTGACTGATTTTGGCAGCAATTCGAGCTTTAATTAAGACTCTTGGCAGCTCTAAAATCGATTCTACTTCAATTTTGAGGTTTTGGCTGCGATCGGACCCTACCAATCTTTCATACTCAGCTATTTCTGGATAGAAAGCATCCAGGTGACTTTGGATCGATTCACGCATCACTGACCACCAAGGATCGTTCTTTTTTACCTCTTCATCTTGTGCGTCATATTGGGCTAGCGTATATTCACATCTTTTCAGTAACTCTTGCGTGTATTCATATTGATTTTCATTTCTAATCATGGCGACCACCTGACTAAATCTATAGCAATAATTCCTTTTGGATTTCGCTCTCTGTCCCGCTGAAATAGTTCATAGGAAATTAGATCGTAACTACCGACTGGTTGGTCGGATGGAAATATTTCACCGCGAGAAAAAGCTTTTTGAGCAGCTCGGTTTGCATAATTTCTCAGTCGAGGAGCCTGAGTTTTCAGATAATTCCTATCTACCTCCTCTCTATCCCAACAAGCATCAAAGTTTTGAGGAGCTACTTTGCTAGTAACAAAGCTACCATTGATGTAAATTGTCCTGCATCCGGCAGCTTTTAGTTGCTCCATTGCCATTTGCAATCCATCTATCATGTGAATGCGACGCGGTGTTGTTCCAAATCGCTCTTTGAACTCTTCCCATTCTGCCCAATGCACCCTTGGTGGCAAGTTACCATGCTCATCAAATTCTGGAGTGATACCCTCACGCCTTTACACCTTAACATAATTTCATTGTCAGTTTTGAATGATTGTGGATTTCCTCAGCATACGTTAATCCTTGGGGTAAATAACCAGGATTTAGTATTATACCTAGAATATGCTGTAACTAATTACCCATTTTTCCCAAACTTGCTATCTTGCAAAGAATTACCAATCCCCTGGATAACTCCCCGCCCGATCAAACCAATTCCCCGCCCTATTACCTGAGTCAAAACGTAAACAACAGCAGCACCCAATAGCGAAATAACCGCGCGAACTCTAGGTGCGATCGCATCCCTGGTTTCCAGAACCAAAGTCAAGGCTAACTGCCACCCCGAAAGCTGTGCTAACTCCAGATTTCTCGGAGCATAAATAGAAATTTTCTTAATTCCAGAATCACCCAAAACAAACAGCCAAAACCTGCTTTCAAAAATAGCTTTCGGCTCCACAAAATATCTATCCCAGCTATATCTCCACGACAAATCATTGCGAAATCTCTCAATTTCTCGCGTCGAAATCAACTTACCATCGTAAAAAATTTGCTTGATTTCTTCAATATTTGCCAAATTATTTAGTAGAGGCTGTACCACTCCGCTAGCAACTTGAATTGCCAAATTTTCCAACAAAGCTTCAGCTCGCTGCATTGCTTCCGGGCTGCCAGCAACACAAGAAATATTGTCAACTGTTAGAGGAATTTCAAATAGCAAATGTGCAAAAAACTCAACTGTCATCGGTATTTTGTCAAGGATTTCTGCTGCAACTACATCAGCATCGGCCAGCAGCATCGGCACAACTTCTACGCCACTGCCTGCCAAGAGATAAGCAGGGCTCCCCCCTTGACTTTCTCCCAGTTTCAAGCTTGTTTGACTGCCATCAAAACTCGGCTTTTCTTCCGTTTGCAGTGTATAGTATCTGCCAAAAAAATCTATGATTGTCGCCTGCCACAAATCCCGTAAAATAGCAGGCATTTTTTGCGACAATTGAGTTTCCTGCACTTGCGAAAAGCGCAATTCCTCCAGCAAATCCTTGAACTTCCGCAGGATGGAACTCATCAATTCAAGCTTTTTGGGCGATCGCAAAATATCGATTTCCAAAGGCAACCCAGTCAAATTCACCAAATCAAACTGCAATTTAGCCACCACCGAGTCAAACAAGCTATTTTGCCAATTAGTTGCCACGGCCAAAGATTCAGCCAAAACTTGGGAATTTGCTAATTGCGATTGAGAATTATTTAACAAATTCTCGCCTTCTATCCTCTGCTTTATGCCTTCTGCCTTCTGCCTTCTGCCTTCTGCCTTCTCCCCTTTTCCTTCAAATAATAACTGACTGACAATCCAACGAGCTGCCAGCAATTCTCTGCGGCGCCCGCTGAGTACCACCCCATCTAAAATAGAGGGCAAATCTGTAGGCTCTGCGGCTCTGATCTCTTGCAAATCAGCTTGGACTACCGCCAAAGTTGCATCTATTTCCCGTAATCCAGAACGACAAAAATAAGCCAGCATTTTTTTGTGTACTGGCGTATCAACTGTCGAATTATCTGCATTTTTATCTGCAATTGCTGCGTAGTTTTCTACTGTTTGAACCACCGCTGCATTTAGTTCTATTTCCGAGTTAGCTCCCGTATCCGTCGCCCAATAAGTGAGACCAGAGGCCACAGCGCGAATAGCTTCGATTGTCAGAGAAATATCTCTACCTTTAGGACAATAGCCATTCGCGCCCGTCGCCTGTGACTCCGCCAACAGCTCCGCTGTCAGCGGCCCGCCTAGCAGCAACAGGGGCAGGTTGGGATACAAACTTTTGAGTTTGCGACAAAATGCCAGCGCCTCTGTTTGACCCGATCGCAAATTTAGGGTCTCAACAGCCAAAATTACCAAATCAGCGGGCTTCTTGGCTGCTCCAGAGTCGATCGAGCGAGCTTCTAGAACCCGCAAAGCCTCGGTTGCGGTTGAAACCTCTGCAACAACTTGCAAGTCTGGATACTGCTCGCAAGCAACTCGCAGCCCCAGGCGGAAAATGGGGTCGCCCTCGATCGTCAGCACTTGGAAATTACTCACTTGATTTTAGATTTGAGATTTTAGAGACCGAGCGCGCGAAAACCCAATTACTCCGGGAGCAAATTAGCATCAGGAGGCCCAGCCGATTCAGGAATCGAGGGCGGCGCCGGTTCCGGAGCCGGAGCCGGAGGAGCAGGTTCCGGAGCCGGAGCCGGGGCCTCTTCTCTCGCGGGCGGATAGTAAGGTTCCGGCTCCCTCGCGGGCGGATTGTAAGGTTCCGGTTCCGGCTCTCTAGCAGGCGGATAGTAAGGTTCCGGCTCTCTAGCAGGCGGATAGTAAGGTTCGGGAGCCGGGGCCTCTTGTCTAGCAGGCGGATAGTAAGGCTCTGGCTCTGGCGCGTACTCCTCCTGTCGCGGAGCTGGCGCGTACTCCTCCTGTCGCGGAGCTGGCGCGTACTCCTCCTGTCGCGGAGCTGGCGCGTACTCGCGAGCGGGTTCCGGCGCGTACTCGCGAGCGGGTTCCGGCGGCGGCGCACTGTTGGCTCTGAGTTCAGCACTCCAGCGCCCGATCGCACCTGCAGCCTCTGAATACAGCGCCCTACCGTAACCGATTTGGGAAGCCGTATCGATCGCCGCTCCTAGACTGCCTTGAGATGCCAATTCCGCAGCTCGATCGAGAATCGGTCGATCTTGAGCAACTTGCAGTTCGCTCACCCACTGATAGACATTATCCTGAGCTTTCGCGTACAAAGTCCTACCGCTCTTAATTGCCGAAGCTTTTTCAATAGCAGCACTAAGTTTTCCTTGCTTCGCCAGGGCGATAGCTTCATCCAAAAAAGGCTGATCTTGAATAACTTCTATGCGTTTCGTCCACTGAGCCAAGAGAGTTTGCGCCTCTATCCTGCGGGGGCGGTTTTGAGCGATCAGGAGTAGCTGAGCCATGCCGCCCTTGAGTCCTTCAACCGTTTGCGGTTCTGCCAACTGCTTCGCCAGAGTCAGAAAAGATTGGTCTTCGATCCGCTGAATTTCCCGACGCCAAGCAGCCACTAAAGTTTGAGCGTGAACCCGCCGTGGCTGCTTAATTCCGATGGTTTGCGCTTGCTCGATCGCGAGTCCAAACGTCCCTATCTGACCGACACTAGCGATCGTACTCGCCACTTGCAGTCGCAGCAAATCTTGAAACTGCACCTGCAAATTTTCAATTTGAACTTGAGCTTGCTTGTAAAGAGGGCGACCCGGAGCAATTTGGCTAGCAGCCCCCTGCCCTTCCAGCAAGCTAAAAATGTGTTGCGGCAGCGGTGTGGATATCGACTGGTTCCACGTCACTGCCTGAGCCCTACCCAACTGCATCAAATCTTGAGCTTCCGCAAACAGCGGCGAATCCTGCGGCACCACAGAAGCAGCCTCGATCGCCCCCGGCAGGTCTTTCGCCCCCAACCGCTTAGTAGCCATTGCCAGCAAAGTCCGACTCCAGCCCTCAATTTCCTTTTCCGCTTTAGCGCGGGCAAAAAGCTGCGAGTCTATTTTACGAGCCAGGACTATCGCCTCAGCGAACTTTTGCGGAGTTCCGTCCTGCGCCAAATCTCTAGCCTCTTGCAAGCGCTGCCAGCCGTTTCTTTCCAAAGAAATCTGCTGGATCAGCTCGTTGTACCGTTTCTGACTCCAGAAAACATTTTCCAGCTTGAACAGAGCTTGAGCATAATCCCAAGCCTTCCTTAAATCCTCACTTTTCAAAGCTGCTAGGGCTGTATCGTAGAGTTTTTGGCCCTCCTGCCAATTTTTTTCCCAAGCAGTAACAGCCTCCTGTACCTCTGGGTAAGACGGACTGGTTTTCGGAATTTTCGCCACAATCTCCAGAGCACCCTTCAAATCGCCCCTCTCAATTTTTTCCCTGGCAAATCCCAGAATGGCTTTCGACCATTCCCCTATCAAATGTTGACCCTGCGAGTATAGCGGATGTTCTTTCGGCCAAGCCTGCACCAGTGCCATTGCCGATTCTAGCTGTTCTAGCTTGCCCGACTTAGCAGCTTGTTGAGCGCAGTAAAGTCGCTCTCCATCCGCCGCCAGAGGCGACAGTTGCTGGCAATTGGGCGGCGGCGGCATCGTCAGTAACCACAGAAATGCAGCGGCACCGGTTACTCCAAATCCCACCAGGAGACTCAGCCAGATAAGCTGCCACTGCCAAAAAGTTCTTTTCCCCTCGGTCGGCCCGGCCGTTACTAAGGAACTCGCATCGCCTGTCGCCTCTGCACTGAACTGTGCCGTCGGTTTGAGGGATGGGTTGTATTGCGGTGGTGTGTGGAATTGGTCAGATTGTCGTCTCGCCATTACTTCAGCCTGTCCTGTAATGCGCACTCTTCACGTGACACTCCCACATCAAATCATAGATTGTGATGTCGGCTTCTGACTCCGGTTAAGGAGATCGAGAACTTCCTTCAAGGTACTCGCCATCTTTCCCTCTACGGCGTTTTATAGTGAGGTTCGTGTCCAGCCCCACTGGTTGCTTCCGAGTATTTTAGGCTCTCGAAGCACGTAAATCATACCAGTTATCACACAGTTATTGACAGATACCGGGGCCGTTTAGCAGAAAAAACAGTATAACGCCCCGTCAGTCTATCAATTTTAGATTTTAGATTTTAGAATTGACTCTGCACATGAATTGTGGGAGGGATTCAACTAAGCTCTCATATTAAATCCGGGTCAGAAATTCCCTTATCAGACTCAGCGGTTGAAACCAATCCTACACAAACTTTCCTCGACTCCAAGCCGATTAAAAAATAAAGGGGGTATTAAAGCCAGATTTGGTCTACACTTTTACCTGTAGGGGTAGGATTGATTTTTTCGGTTTAATCGTAAATTTTATTCCCGATCGCCAAACTTGCCATCGAGTTTCATTGTTCTGTTTTCATTTTTTTTTACTGTGCCCAATTCCGGCGGGCGACGGTCAAAAACCTGATCGAGCGCTGCTAAATACTTAAATCATTTTATTCGACCCACTGGCCGAGCAAAAATAACGGCTTTGGTTCCAATAGCCGCTGCTTTATCGGTTACGAAGCCTTGGGCGTATCGCTGACACTCGATGCTTCCGTGGCGGACTCGGCAGATCGATATCCGTAGAAATCTATCCGGTAGTCTACAATTCTGACACCAGTTTGCTGTTGAATTTGCTCGATCAAGTCGATCGGCAATTCCACATGAACGTCGAGAATCTGAGCCGTATCAAGACAGTTGACGTGAGAGTGAGAGTCGCTGACATTGCCGTACAAGCGTCCCTCTGAGCGTTCTATGCACTCAATAATCCCTTCTCTCGACAAAGCTTCTAGATTTTGATAAACCGAAGTATGACCGATCGAATGCGCTTGTTGGTTGAGGCGATCATAAATTTCGCGAGCCGAGAGGTGTTCTTTTGCCTCCCACAAAAGTTCTAGAATAAATCGACGCTGGCGGCTCAAGCGCATTCCCATCGCCTGACAGCGGTTTAAAGCATCTTCTAATGAACGAATTGGTTTCACAGCTACCGCCTTATAAAGCCTGCTCGATTTTTAATTCTGGTACAATATTGCACGCCTACATATCCACTCATTCTAACGCAGGGTTGCCCAACAGTAGAAGGTAGAGCGCAAAAATCTCGAATGAGTGAATTTTTTCGAGTTGCTGCTCAACGAGCGGCTGCCAGCACCCCCAGAAAATTATCCGCTTCAAAAATATTGCTTTGACTCTATCTTCTACTGCAACAAGTGCTAGTTCGAGGATTTGATGGCTTGAACCAGTAACTTGGCGATTTCGGAGAGTTGCTTTTTGTTGAAAGTTTTGAGCAAAAGCTTGACTACCGCCTTCGGTTCGCCCGGAAGTGCGACTTGCTTCGACGACGCGGGTGCTGGGGCTGCTGGGGCGGCTGGGGCTGCTGCTGGGGCTGCTGCTGGTTTTGGGCTTGCTGCCAAAAGTAGCAAATTTTTACTCGGAGCGATCGTCTTGACTTTCCCCACTTGTACTAAATCGCCAGCTTCCTTGAGTTCTTTGATAATCAGCGGAGCTAAGACTTTATAAGAGTTTTTGGGATTAACGATCGCTGCTCTAGCTGTTTTTACTAAATTTTGCCAAGTCTCAATTTTACCTCCCAACTTATAGAGGCGAACGCACACAGCCGTCAACTCAGAGCGACTAGCAGCCGATTCTTTCTGCTTGAACACCTGCAACATTTCTTTGAGTAAAGTCATCACTTCAACAGCAAAATTCGCCGGCACAGCGCCCGCTGTTGGAGCGGCGGGGGTACCAGACCCAGCAGCCTGCACTTTGCCCGACGCCAATTTATTGAGGTGAGTTTCCAGTTGAGCAAAAACAGGCATCACCTGCTGCACGAGTTTTTCTCCCTCTTCATTCCTCAAGCCGAAAGGCCCCTCCAGTCGCCCCAGCAAGTCCTTAAGCGTATCAACTCCCTTTAAAAATAGGGATTCTGCCGTTTGGTCAACCTGCTTGACGGGCCCGTCCTTGAGCACCTTAAAACAATCTTCCAAGCGGTGAGCGGTTGTTTTAATACTATCTAAGCCGAGCATAGCCGCCCCTCCTTTCACGGAATGGGCGGCTCGAAACATCTCTTGGACGCTTTCGGGGTCTTTCATCGTGGACTTTAAATCCACTAAACCATTTTCTAGAGTATCGAGGTGCTCCTTAGCCTCCTCTATAAACAAACGCATTATTCGGTCTTGCTGATCTGACACGACAGTCCTCCTAACAATCTCAGCACCCTCCAGAAAGCACCCTCTTCGCGGGAGAAAGCGCGACTCCTGACTAAAGTCGGAAGCTCCCATGCAAAACATTCTAGCCTGCCTCAGCTAGCAGACTCAAAATACTCGTGTCGGGGCAATCTTAGCCCTAAAACTGGTGCGGTGGAGATTGAGCCTAGAGTTCTGAGGGAGTATCTGGAGCGATTTCAATGCCCATTCCTTGTTTCATCATCTGCTGAGCCGTAATCAAGTCGCTTAACTCCTTGACTTCGACGCCGATGTCTTGGCAAGCCTGTTTCAGTTCCCGCTCGAAGGTGTTGAGGTCGCCTCCGTAGCCGCAAAGCTTCGCGGCTGTGGCGATTCCTTGTTGGGCGTTGGCTTTGGCGCAGTCGATCAATTCAATGCCTTTGAGGGGTTGGGAGGATGCCATAATGTCAAACCGCAATTTATCTTTTCTCCCACTGTACCTAGAACGTTGATGTCGATCGATCTATCGAAAGGCATGAAAAATCCTGCCTGTGCTGCGTGTTGCCAATTCATAGTTACTTTTTGGGATTGCCTGCGAAGATAGCAGTAGTTGGGATTTTCTAACCCTTACTGTGGCTAACCTATGTTGGGTCTTGGATGCAGGTACACACTAGACTCCAATTGCAAGCATTCGCTCTCCTATCTTGAAATTGTCCGCGTTGCATCTGCGGTTTCCCGATCATCGATCAAAGATTTATGCAATAAGTCTACTATCTTCACCATGCAGTATGCCTGCAGCTACTACCGAAAGCGGAGCAAACTGCACGGCAGCTACTTCCAGCCGCGGGGTTGGGATTTTCCGGGCGACGACGAACCTCACTACAAAGATTTTTTATATTTCTCCTTTGAAATTCGCATGACTTTCCGGCGTTGCAGATGTGCAGATCACTCCTCGTTCGACGAGGTATATCGTGCTTTTTCACTGTGTTGTCGTTCTTTTTTAACACCGCTATTTTGGGTAGGAGTGTCATTATTGCGGGATTGACTTGAGATGGTTCTGTAGCAGATGCTGCGATTTTTTGTTAATGGGCGATCGAGCTTGTTTTAGGGCGATCGCTGCTTATTGTCGGAATTCCAGAGTTAGACGAAAGAAATTATGGCTAATCACCAAATTTTGCATAACTCAATAGAAAATGTTAGTGTTCAGGATCTAGTTAGGGCGAGGTTAGAGATCAAAATAAGCTAAAAACAGCTTGGTGTAATACTCTGAGGATACCTATGAAAGCCCTACAGATTCTCTGTAAATCTAAAGTTATCTACTAACTGCTCAAGAAACCTCTCATGACTAAAAGCATACGACTCTTGAACTAGAGATTTGTTCTTCAGTTTAATTCTTTGCTCACTTCTGCTCAGAGAATTGAAATAGCACTTATGAAGAGAATCTTCTTGAATATAACCCAATAAATCTTCTGCCTTTAATTCGTTTTCCTTCCATAGTTTAATTTTGATAATGCTCTTCTTACCTGCATCTTTGTTAGAAATATTATATGAATTAAGTAGAATTTCTCCGTTACAAATGATGTTACAAAGCTCCTGGATTGGTCTGACGCTATGCCCTTTTTCACGTAAACCTGAAAACATTCGATTTCCCGTGACAATACATGAACATAATTGGGATGGCAAATGAGGCTGTGTTTTAATCTTCGTTGCTAAATAGGTTCTGAAAGGTTCTTGCTGCCATAAATCTTGGAAGTGAGTCAATTGATCTGCGGCTTTCTGAATGTAATCATAAGTGGTTCTCAATTCAAATAGATTACAAGGATGCAAGGAGTTTTTGCATTCAAATACAAATAGGCAGTTATCTACAACAGCTAAGACATCTACCTCGCCTTTAACGCCTTTAAAAGAATATTTTAAGTTGGTTTCAAATATTGATGATACTGGCTTTAAGCATCTCTCCATCTCCAGAACAATTGGATCTTCAACTGATTCTGAATCAAATCTAAAATTAGTGGATTGAAGAACGTTTCTACACAGATCCGAGTTAGTTAAAATTCCCAGAGGTAAAAGTATCCAATCTTCAATATTAATAAATGGGTACGTTTGTAAATCAAATATCTTCTTGCTTTCTAATCTCCAAGTAAATAACTCCAAAATTTCTTTTGCCTTTTGTTCTCCCAAAAAACCTGCCAATAAATCTTTGAGTTGATTGGCTTGTAAAACAGGCATAGATCGCCAAAATAACTTAGACTTAAAGAGATTTTTAGAGTCTATATACTCCGTAAGAACCAATAACATAAATGCAAATAACCGTTGTACTTTAATGATGTCGAATAATGATAAGCTTTGGGAAACTGGGATTTTATTTACTTTTTTTAAGTCAATAAATAAATTATTTTCAAGTTGTTTGAGAATCATCTCCTCTTCCAAAAAAAGACTGTTAGTGTCCAAAAACTTACTTAAAGCTTGAGGGTGAAATTTCATGACAATTCGTTTTAAAGGACTGTCTATAATCTCAAATGTAGAGTCTTTAAAATTTTGATAATACGTCTTTGAAAATTCCGATATAGAGGGGTATTTTTCTGTTATTTCTGATAATTCTGACAAAGACTCAAACGAGTTAGCAATCTCTTGCATTGATTGTCTTATGTAGCCGAGACAAAGGCTCATCCCAAACTTTGGGTCAGGTGCTTTTATAATAATTTTTGCATCAATTTGTGTAACTGTATAACCAAAACTATCTACAAGCACTTCAGACTCTTTAAAAAAAATTAATTTGTTAAAATCCTCTAATTTGGTAACGTAATATTCATCGTTTAAGCGTTTTTCATTGACTTTATTAATATTTGATTTATCTATAACCTTTTTGTCATGGCTATGATAAAGATATAAAGAAAAGGCTGAAGCTAGCTCTTCCTTACATACAGAGTAGCGATTAACGTGGTCTTGTTGAAGACCATCAAGTGGCCAGAACAATGAATCAACTGCTTGAAGATCATAAAGTGGCCAGAACAATGAATCAACTGCAACTAGGTAACTTTTTATCTCAAGATAATCAACCTCTTTAAGTAAAACCTTAAATAAGGTTTGAATATTTCTTGAGATAGAAAGAAGCGATTTTATAGATTCAAAGTAAACTTGGCTATCCTGGCTGATGTTTATTTTCCCAGTTTCATTTATCAAAGAATTAAGTATCTGAGATTGGAAATCATAGTTTGAGCATCGAAGTACACCACATTTTCGTAGTTGATCTACAAAATCCGCCTCACTTTGTTGTAATCCCGCTCGAAACAAGTCTAAAGCTAGCTTTTGATCTCTGTCTGAGATGGCTTGCTTTAAATTCTGTGCAATTTGCTTTATAATTTTCATTAATTAAATGGTATGGTTGGAGCTACGAAGCTATCATTAATAGTCTTCTAGTGGACTTCAAAAAATGCTGAAAGATTCCTCAAGGCATACCATTACATGGCAATGAAATCCGCTGTCTAAAAAAACGCTAAAACCGCCTTTTCAGCGGTTATTTTTCAGCGGTTATGATGCGGCAGTCGTAACGACTACCCCTAGGCTTTGCCTAATAAAGTTATAACTTTAGGGCATTCAAACGTCAAGACACGGACAATGAATTGAGCTACCCAGGTGATGGGAAGGCATTTTTAATGCTGATTTTCCCACCCAAAGCCGATCGCCCTCCATCCCCCGACACTACAGCAAACGGGCGATCGCACGCCCCCATTCTCCCAATCTCAAAATTTCCTGACATTTTTCTTGCCAAGTCGAAGTCATTACGAGTATGATTTAACAAGAAGCAAAAAAGAGAGCCCCCATGAGGATAGAAGAAATTCCTCTCAACCAGATTCGCCGCCCCCTGCCGCGAGTCAACGACCAAAGCAAAGTCGCCGCCCTCATGGAATCCATCCGCGAGGTAGGTTTAAACGAACCCATCGATGTGCTAGAAGTAGATGGTCAGTATTACGGATTTTCCGGTTGCCACCGCTACGAAGCTTGCCAGCGTCTCGGTTTAGAAACTATCCGCTGTAATGTACGCCGAGCTCCCCGTGCGGTGTTGCAGATGCACTTAGCCTGAGCCTCTCAAGAGAAATTCACCACGCAGGCAAACATTCGATCGCCCAAAGCTTTCTAAGAAGTTCGATCGACAATCACTAATAACAAGCTAAAAACCTATGACTACCAACAACCACAAACAACATCTTTACCCCAGCCGCATCGATATGTCAGCCGCCACCCGCTCTCAAGTAGTGGGGCTGCTAAACGCCACGCTGGCAACGACTCTGGACTTAAAAACTCAAGTCAAGCAAGCTCACTGGAACGTTAAAGGCATGGACTTCTACCAGTTGCACTTGCTGTTTGACGAAATGGCAACAGAACTCGAAGAATACATCGATTTGGTTGCCGAACGGGTCACAGCTTTGGGCGGTTTCGCTGTAGGAACAGCCCGCACAGCCGCCGCAGATTCGATCCTGCCAGAGTTTCCTTTCGACATTTTAGATGGGAAAGAATACGTGACGGCTTTGGCCGATCGCTACGCGCCCTACGCCCAACACCTGCGAGTCGCCATCGACAAAGCAGGCGAACTCGGCGACGCCGACACTGCTGACTTGTATACCGAAATCTCGCGGACAATTGACAAGCGTTTGTGGTTCCTAGAAGCGCATTTACAAGGATCTGCGACAACTGCCACAGCCGCAGCCCCGGAAAAAGTAGGCGTCAGATAGCCATTTCTCTTGTGAGGTGGCCCGACAAGCTCGCCAAAGGCAAGATGCCCGTGCCACAAAACTATTGTGGGGTGGACCGAAAAGCCCGCCCCAAAAATGTATTTCGTTAAGGCTCCTGACAGTTTACGATCGAGAATATGTCCATTTATTAATTTGGATGAATTTTTCGTGGCAGCTAATATTCCAGATTATGCTCCTCAACTGCAACGCCTGATGCGACAGGCGGGGCTTTCGAGCGATCGAGAACTCAGCCAAAAAGCAGGAGTTCCCGAACTTCACCTAAGTCGCCTGCGTCGCGGCTTAGCTTTGCAAACCCGAGTCCACATCCTGCTCAAAATCAGTCAAGCTTTGCAAATTTCCTTAAACGAACTGCTCGCAACCTTGGCGCCCGACTCTGTAGAGTTAGAACAGGCATCACCGACAGCCGTAGAACAAGAATATCAGCGCCTGCAAGCTTCGATCGAACAGCAGCGAGAATCTTTGATGCAGGAATTCCAGCTCTCTAGCGTGCAAATTTTAGAATCCTGGATGTTGCAGTGGCCGACTGCTGCGAGCAAAGCTCAGGAAAATCACCAGTTGCGGGCCCAGAAACTGTTGCCGTTGCTGCGACCAGTCGAGGAGTTATTGCAGCATTGGGGGATAGAGTCGATCGCCCCAGTCGGAGTCCAGATTCCCTACAACCCCCAACAGCACCAGCTCATGGAAGGAACAGCCGATCCCGGAGAACCCGTCAAAGTCCGCTACACAGGCTACAGACAAGGCGACAAACTCCTCTACCGCGCCAAAGTTAGCCCTGTTTGATTAATAGCAGAAGGCATTCGGCAGAACAAAGATTGTCCCCCTTTCAAAATTCATTCTCGGCGAAGCGCTACGACTCTCATGAGCGTTACGATCCGCGACGAGCACCATCTTTTGCACTCAAAACTATTCTCCCGCTCTCAGGCTCTGGCACTTTCCCCCTCTCTTATTTGGATCGGAGTCCATCTCGCAGCTATACTAGCCTAGTCTGGCTAGAAATTCTGACATTCCCACCGCAAAATATGAGTCCTGTAGTTAAAATTATTCAGCCCTCTGGCATTTTAGACGGCACCAAGGCAAGTCAATTCCGCCAAGAGATTAGCGACCTAGTGGAAGCGGGAGCCGATGTGGTATTGATAGACTTCACTGATGTGACATTTATGGATAGTTCTGGTTTGGGCGCTTTAGTCTTGGCGCTCAAAACAGTCCGGGCCGCTGGGAGTCAATTAGTTGTCTGTTCTATCAACGAGCAAATCCGCATCTTATTTGAACTCACCAGCATGGATCGAGTTTTCGAGATATTTCAGACCCGCGATGCTTTTAATAGCAAAATTCTCTCAACTAACTAAATCTTTGGGCTGCTGCCTTCTTGCTATTTGGTCACAGATGCACTGCAAGAAGTCAGCTAGCCAAAGTTTACCTTGAGTAAAGACCAATCATCATCAAAAACTGCTTTAGCGTTCAACTTTTGAATGTAGTTCAAAACCAGCTCTAACTGGTCGGCACTTGCACCGTTGTAAGCTGCTAACAGGTCGATGAAAGGGTCAAGCCCCCAGATATTGCCGTCAGGTTGGTGGATCTCGTATACCCCGTCGCTAAAGATGTAGAGAGTGCTCAAATCCTCGACATCGCAGCAATTATCGACATAGGGGGCGTCGGGGAACATTCCGACCGGCATTCCGGGGGTTTTTAATCGCTGGATTTTAGCAGTGCTCGCAGGGGACTGGGAAATCAACACGGCCGGTGGATGGCCGGCGCTGGCATAAACTAGCTGTCGAGAAATGCGGTTGTAAACGCCATACCAGATGGTGAAATACTTGTCATTTTGGTAGCTCATCTGGAAGGTGGTGTTGAGGGCGCGCAAAACGTCGCTGGGCTTGTAGTAGTCTATGTTGGGCAGCGTGCGCGATCGCAGCAAATTCAGCACGGCCACCGAAGGCAGCGCCGCCCGCAAACCGTGACCGGCTACGTCTAGCAAGTAAATCGCCAAATAATCGGCATCTAGCCAGTTGTAGTCGAAGCAATCTCCCCCCAACTGCCGGGAGGGAATGAATTTTGCTTCGATGCTGAAAGGTTCCGTCATCGGATCTGGCAACAACGATTGCACGTACTCGGCGGCCTCGGCTAACTCTGCTTCCAGACTTTGCTTGGCTATTTTCAAATCTCGGCTGAGTTGGTGCAGCCTCAATCCCGCGCGTACTCTTGCCTGTAACTCGTTGAGTTCGATCGGCTTCGAGATAAAATCGTCGGCACCGGCGTCGAGGCCTTTGACTCGATCGGCGATCGAACCCAAAGAAGTCAACAAAAAGAATTGTGTAGTTGACAGATCCGGATCTGCCTTGACTCGACGGCAGACATCGATGCCGGTCAAGCGCGGCATGATCCAATCGCAAATTATCAGGGCCGGACGCAATTTCTGCGCCTGGGCTACACCGTCTTCGCCATTGCTTGCTACTGTTACTTCGTAACCCTGTTTTTTCAGGGTTCTTCTCAGCAGTTCTTGAACAGCCGTATCATCGTCAATAACCAGAATTTGAAACATGGGCACTTAGGTACTACAAGTTTTTCAAGGTCTGGGGGTCATTTAAAATATATCCTGTCAGCGCCCTTGTCTGAGATTGAGTATAGTTTATTGGCATCGCTTTCGAGGTAATTGCTTTTGAGGGCGGGTCGTTGAGTTCAATTTACGTTAAAACTTGATAGAAATTTGGCGCGATCGAACTTCACTCAGTTTATACTCAGAATATAAATTTTTATAGACTTTTATTTGCCACAGGCGCTGGTTGACATGGAAGTGTTATTTATGGTATAGTGACTAACCGATTAGTGGATTAGACATCGCTCGACGGCCCACCAAAGCTAGTATCCTCAAACTACCATTCAATTTTGCCGCCGTTGTATTGTGTCTAATTGTATTTTTTCTGATTGTATTTTGCCCACCGGCTGATGAAGAACTTCTGTGGTGAGCGTGATTGAATTAAAGGGTTCCGAAAAGTTGCCGATGCTAAAAAAAGCGGATCTTCAAGTCAATACAGGTCTGAACGGATTAAGCTGGGTTTTGTCGTGGTTTGCACAATTGTACGACTCGCGAATTCCTACAAGTGTGTGGATACGGTGTCAGTTAGCTTTGGCTGAGGGCTTTACGAATGCGGTGCGTCACGCCCACAAGGGCAAACCAGCGGATTTGCCTGTTGACATTCAGGTGGCGGTGTTCGCTGAATCTTTAGAGATTAAAATTTGGGACTCGGGCGATCCGTTTGATTTAGAGCAAAAAATCAAAGATATTTCGGAAAAAGTCGATATTCACTCTCCGGGCGGGCGGGGCCTAAAATTAATCAAAGACATTGCAGACAGTATTAGTTACGAGAGAACGGCTGATGGACGGAACTGTTTGTCGATGGTCAAAAATTATTCGCCGTGTCTTAATGCCGAACGATGAAGCTGATATTGGGTTGGCAACTGCCGGAGGAACTTTCTGGTTAATAGGCTTTAGAAGCTTTTAAACGCGGGACGTAGGATTAAGCCACAGCAGAATTGTCCGTTTTAATTCATTTAATTCGCGATACACTTCTTGTTTGACCCACTGCCCGATCGCATCGAAGGGTGTAAAAATTTGACCTACAGGCCAGCTAACATCTTGACCCAAGGGCGTTTGATGGTTGCCCGCTAGAGTCTGAACTGTAATCATGTCGGGAAATCGTGCTTTTAGCAGTTTGGTCAACAGCAGGGTTTGGTCGATGTTGTCGCCGTTAAATTTAACTAAAAGATTGCGCCGAATTTGATAGCTATCTTGGACGAGGCGATTAGTCTCTTGCGGGGACGGAGTAAACTCGACGTTAAAGACGGGGGAAATTTGCTCGACGATCGGGATTGCTTCGGATGCCGCATAATTGTTGAAAGAAATCAGAATATTGCCTGCCCTTTCTATGTCAAACACAGAACCGATCAGGAGGTGGAGTTTGCATCCCATGCTGTGTCCCATGCCGTAGATGGGGAGATAGGAAGATTTGAGCAATTTAGTGGCGCGCAGGCGATCGAGGGCATTTTCAAATTTGTTGAGGACATCGCGGGCGATCGCAATATGATCCAAAGTATTGACAAACGGCGTTGCTATTACAACATATCCTTGAGTCCCCAAAGCTTCTAACAGCCAGCGATAGGTGAGTTGCGGTGCTGTGGCCACAAATGCACCGCCGAGAAAATGTACGATCGCGATCGGTCTTGAAGGAATTAATACCCAGTTGCCAGAAATTTCTTGCCAGTCCATAACTTCCATCTAATAATAAATAAAAAGGCGATCGTCCTCTGAAGGTATAAGGAAGAATTTTTTCTAATTTTTTGCTTTTATTTCCTGCCTAAGAAAGGGGTTTGCTAGCCATTTTTTTATTCAAAAAACTTTGCTTTTTACTCATACATTGTTTAGTGTAACTCTTTTAGCAGCAAATAGCACTGCGGGCGATCGCTGCTATTTCCGCCCTGTATAGGGTTGAAGCTGGCGATCTAATAAATCAAGGCTGACATCCGATCGCGACTTTCAAAGATTTTGATATCGTGTCCCATCGCACGGCTGCAAGCCCCTGTAGTTGTGATTGGGGGTAATTGCTCCGACAGAATATTAACAGTCAAATACGGCTCAAAACCCGAATATCGCGTATTAACCCGTCTCAGGGCGATCGGCTTCGATTCGGCTTTATTGGCAGTACCTAATTTCTTGACTAAACCCGCATACAACTATAACATCCTTTAGGATAAACCCCCGATTTCAGACGATCGCTGGGGGTTTAATTCTGCCGAATGACCAATACCTTCTGCCGTTTGATGACTCAACTTTTCGTGAGTTTTCATCCATTTCCACTTGTCCACAGTAGCTTTAGGATTGAGCACTGTGGTAGCGATGCCGTAAACAATAGTAGGCAAAACCTCCCGATTTAACCAACTTTGTCCCAGCTTTCTCATGTAGTGCAGTGCCAAAACTTCTCGAAATTTGTTAAGCCTTTGCAAAAGTGGCAAATTCTTAAAACATAACTGTTCGTACTCCAGGAGTGATAACTCTTTTTCTCCCCGCAAGCGCCGCAGTTGGTTTTCCTTGACACACTCTGAAGCTATGCGCTTCTTCAGCCAGTGCTTATCTGTGAGAGAGTTCCCTCTAATTCGATAATTTCCCAAAGGTTCTGTCGCCGCTAGCAAGCCATACTTTTGAGCAAGTTTGGTAAATAATTCTGTATCTTCTCCTACCTGCCAATCTTCTGCAAAGCCACCTTCTTGGAGTAGAATAGAGCGATCGACTACAACAGAAGACGGGAAAACCCAAGGGCTTTCGCCTGTCTCCTTAATCGCCTCCATTTCTGCTTTAGTTGTAGGATAGGTGGGAATGTAACTCAACTTGTTGCCGCGCTTGTCTAAATACCGCAAAGCGTGAGCCACAGCTTTGACTTCTGGATTGTCTGCGAGCATTTTCAGGCAAACTTCTAACTTATTGGGTTCCCAGGTATCGTCGCTGTCGATAAACGCTACATACTCGCCTGTGGCGCGATACATCATTAAATTTCTCGACTTAGAAACCCCGTAATTTTCGGGATTTCTGAAGTATTGAATTCTCGAATCTTGCTCGACAAGGTTAGCAGCAACTTTGTCAGTAGCGTCAGTAGAGCAGTCATCAACAATTAAAATTTCTAGATTTTTGTGGGTACCATTGAGTACGGAGGCAACTGTCTCGGCAAGAGTGTCGGCAGCATTGAATGCAGGAATGATTATACTGACTTTTTGGCTGTTCATAACTTGCATGAGGTGTGGTTTGGTAGTTGTTCACCGAAGTAGAGTCTGGAAGCACACACTCTGACTCCTTTACGTGTAAGTACCAGTATTCCCCAAACTTGCCTACATACTGCCAATATAACAGGCTTACCGACCTGAGTGTTATCTACCATAAGGAGGGGACAACCGTTAGCAGCCGGAGTGCAGACTATTATTTTGCGGGCCATTTTTCTGACACCAAGGCTTCTGGTGCAAGGGATTTAAGGTTTTGTCGGGGGGGAAAAGTTGTCATAAATTCGATCGCATATTTTTGCTTTAATAGGACTTACCCAGAAAAACCCTGCCTCATGCAAAATGATTGTTTTGATAACTATACAGCTACAAAAAAAACGGGTTTCTGACCGAAAGCATCCAGGATACAAGCCCCCGGATTCATGCGTGGGGTCAATGCTTCAATTCTTTAATCTAAAATCTAAAATCTAAAATCGATTGACTCAGTTCGATTCGGGTTAATCGCTGAGCATAAAATTGTTTTTCCTGCCCCATAACCGGGAGTGAGGAGTTTGATTCCTCACTACAAACCTAATTATAATTATTTAATCCAACTTGAGAGCAAGATTGGGTAAATCCTGTTTTATTGATTTACTCACCAGTCGAACAACTGCCCAAAAACTGCTATGCTAAGTCTGCTATGTGTTGCAGTACCATAGCAATTACCTAAAATAGTGATTGTTTGGCTGGGCATTGCTTAATCAGGCTCTGAAAAAAAATAAATTGAAAATTCCGAAGCTTTGTGAATACTGTTTATATGATGTGCATCTTTAGTTTTTCCTACAGTAAATCAGCAACGCCGTTTTTCTGCGTTCATCAGCTTTTTTGAAATCAGTATATTCTCAAAAAAAATGCTTTTTTCAACTTGTTTAATTATTAAATTGCCATAAGGTGTCTCTCTTTTCTATCTTCCTCTTGTACCGCGAGAGCCTCCCAGGGTCAAATTGTTTTCCCGTCTGCCATAACAGGTAATTTATTTGCGGTTGAACTCAGTACCGATAGGTTTTAGGGAAGATGCTCCTAAAAGTATACTATAAAAAATCCTCGCCTCACCCGTAAAAAATGTTGCCAAAGTTCTTGAGCAAAGTGCAAATTTATACTTGTTGCCTAACACTCTTGGTGTTGGGTGGCTGCCAGCAGCAGCTACAGCCAACCTTGCAGCAACAGCGCAGCAAACAAGGGATGGCAGTTTCAGCTCACCCTCTGGCGAGCGCTGCGGGGCTGGCCCTGCTGCAACAGGGAGGCAATGCAGTGGATGCGGCGGCTGCAACGGCTTTGGCGATTTCGGTGGTGGAGCCTTTTTCGGCGGGTATCGGCGGCGGGGGTTTTTTGCTCCTGCGGCGGGCGGAAACGGGGACTGTGCAAGCGCTGGATTTCCGGGAACGAGCTCCGAAACGGGCGGCGCGGGATATGTACCTCGACAAGCAAGGCAAGGTGCGCCAAAGGGCAAGTCTGGACGGGCATTTGGCGGCGGGTATTCCGGGCACTGTGGCTGGACTTTATACGGTGCACCGCGAGTACGGTAAGTTACCTTGGGCTGCGGTGGTGGCTCCGGCGATCGCCCTGGCTGAAAAAGGATTTCCGGTAAGTTCGCGGTTTACCACGGCTACCGGGCGACGACAGGATGTGATCAAAAAAAACCGGGCGGCGCGGGAGGTTTTTACTCGCGGTGGTATTTTATACCAGCCCGGTGAGCTTTTGGTGCAGCGGGATTTGGCGCGGACATTGCGGCAGATTGCACAAAATCCGCAGAGTTTTTATACCGGGGACATTGCGCGGGCGATCGCCGCCGACATGGCTAAAAACGGTGGCATTATCACTCTGGAAGATTTGAAAAACTATACGCCGATTTGGCGGAATCCAGTTTGTGGCAACTTTCGCACTTACGAAATTTGCGCCATGTCGCCTCCTTCTTCGGGCGGCGTTCATTTGTTGCAAATCTTGAATATTCTGGGAGATACGGATCTCAAGAGTTTGGGAAGGCAAAGTCCAGATACGCTACATTTACTGGCGGAGAGCATGAGGATTGCTTATGCTGACAGGGCCGAGTATTTGGGCGACCCGGGTTTTGTGACGGTACCGGTCAAAGCTCTGACTAGCACCAATTATGGCAAATTGAGACGATCGCAAATCCAAATGTCAAAAGCCAGACCCTCTAGCGAGGTAAAAGCCGTTGACGCTGAAACTTTGAGCCGCTTTGTGTGGGAGTCTCCCGAAACTACCCACCTAACAGTAGTTGACCAAGAGCGCAATGTAGTAAGCTTAACGTTTACCGTGAATGGTGGTTTTGGGGCTGGAGTCGTGGCCGCGGGTACGGGAATTTTGCTCAACAACGAGATGGATGATTTTGCAGCAGCGCCTGGAGTGCCGAATTTGTTTGGTTTGGTGGGCGGCGAGGCAAATTCGATCGCCCCGGGGAAGACTCCTTTATCCAGCATGACGCCGGTCATCGTGACAGAAAATGGTAAATTTCGCCTCGCAGCAGGAGCTCCCGGAGGCAGCACGATTATTACTACGGTGCTGCAAATAGTGCTGAATGTGTTGGTTTACGACATGAATGTCGGCGATGCTGTGTCTGCACCTCGGATACACCACCAGTGGCAACCGGATCGCCTGATGGTGGAACGGGGAGGTTTTGAGGCTGCGACGCTTTCGGAGTTGCGGTGGCGGGGACACCAGATTGTCGAAAGCGACGGCTGGGGCAATGCCAATGCGATCGTCCTGACTGCGGATGGTTGGTTGGAAGGGGCAGCCGATCGGCGCGGGGAAGGAGAAGCAAGGGGGTTTTAGTTAACAGTCAGTCGATTAGAGATTTGAGATTTTAGACGGGGGTGAGACTTCGGCGACTCAACGATTTTAGATTTACTCCACAGATGAATCTGCGAGGTTGAACTAGGGTCAAAAATTTTGATATCTCTACGACAGGAATCTGGGGCTTGTATAGGTTTTTTGGGCGAGGTCAGGAGTCATTAGTCATTAGTCATTAGCCATTTTGGATATCGCAAACGGTATTACAACCTGGTTTCTTTTGTCTCTAGTGCGTAAGTCCTGAAATTATTAGTCTGTGTACGTTTATTTTTGCATCCGTATTTTTGCGCTGATGTTTATTGGCTGACTAACTGCCAACAATTACCAAAACAAATAATCACCAAAAGCGTAAATTCACTTATGTGTAAAGTTATTGTAAAGGCACTAGACATTGATACTTATCTAATGTAAAAATGAAGTTGGGCATAAAATCAGGTTTGTATCTTCCAGGAAAAATTTATGATAATTACTCACAAAATTACTGCCTTAACAGCTACATTAACTACTGCTATGAGTTTGTTGGCAGCGCCAGCAATGGCATTTTCGGTAGGAGCAACTAATAACACGGAGACTTTAAAAAATAATTTACTGGGAGCTAATACAGCCGGGTTGAGTAATTTCTCTGTTTCAATTACGGGTAATTCGGCTGCTTTTGGTACTTTCACTAATGACCCCTTCGGTTTGACATCAGGTGTTGTTCTGAGCACTGGTAGAGTCACCGATATACCGGGTCAGAATCGGAAAGATAACTTCACGACACAGGACAGCGATTTAAGCACGGACTTTGGTGCTAAGGGTGAACAGGGGGATCTGACTCAGCTAAATCTCAGCTTTTTTGCTAATAGCACGGTTGAAAAGTTGTTCTTTCAATATGTATTTGCTTCTGAGGAGTTTCCTGAGTTCGGCGGTTCTAAATATAATGACGATTTTGAACTGCTGCTGAACGGCATTAATTTGGCAAAATTGAGCGACGGAAAAACAGTTACGATTAATAATCTTGTTCCCGATCCAAATAATCGCTCTAAAGATCACCCCGACTATATTGACAACCCAAGTTTCACAGGTATTGCTGCTAACATCATTAAGCTGGACGGTTTTACTAAAGTTTTAGGTTTTGAGGGTTTGCTCAAGCAAAATCAGACGAATGTTCTCAGTATCCGCATTAAAGATGTGGGCGATGGCAAGTTAGATTCTGCTGTATTTATTAAAGGCGGTTCTGTGGGGACGGTTCAACCTGAACAGGTTCCCGAACCGATGACTGTGGGGGGTTTGATGGCGGGAGGCGCTATGCTGGCTGCTGGACGAAAGTTACGCAATCGCCGTGGCGGAAGTAATTAATAACGGAAGGAAGTTCGGCAACGGATTCTGTAACGGATGTAACGGATGTAACGGATGTAACGGATGTCGGGAAGAAGGAAGTCGGAAGAAGGAAGAAGGAAAAAACTGAACAGGAACCATTTTGGCGGTTGCTGTAATATGAATCTCGATTAGTCGTGTTGGAGACAGAAACGGGGTTTGATGAACGAAAAGACCTCGTTGCAGTTCTTGAACCTGGTAAAAAAACTCGGTTTGTGCGATCGCGATCGCGTAATATCATCTCAAGTAATTTAAGCATTATGGGTACGCAGCGAGGAATGCAAGTCCTCATACAATTCTGACGACGAATGCCCTCACTACGAACCAATTTTATTGCGGTTGTTCTAGCAGACAATATATAAGTTTTTATCCCAAATTCGCAAAGGGCAGATTTTTTTGTATTTGGAGTTGCAGCAAATATTGCGGGTAAAACCCGCGCCTACAACGACTGACTAAAAACTAAATAATTTAGCTATGAACAGTACCGTCCGGTAAGATTGTACCTGTTAATGTAGTCCGGGTAAGTTTGACCATAACTCGATCGCCGTAACCGATTTTCGCTCCTGTTAAGTCAGCACCGCTCAAGTCAGCACCGCTCAAATCGGCTCCGATTAAGTTGGTTTCTCTCAAGTTGGCATTGATCAAACAAGCTCCTAACAAATTGGCCCTGAACAAGTTTGCTTGGTGCAAATTCGCGCCTGTGAGATTGACGTTGTGTAGAAAAGCATCGCTTAAGTCGGCTTCACTCAGGTTTGCATTGCTCAAGTTTCTTCCTGAAAAATCCTTTTCTTTTAAGGAAGCTCCTTTGAAGTTGGAACCGCTCAAATCGGGAGCTTGGGGGCCAGCTTGGCGGTAAGACTGAGATGGCTGCGGCGGCGATTGGTAGCGGGAGGCCTCTGAATAGGGCCCTGCAGGGTTTCCCCCATAATTTCCCGCATAATTTCCAGGATATTTTCCTGAAGAGGGTTCAGAAGAGTACCGGGGTTCTTTTGGGTTGGCTGGTGGTGGCTGGGTGTTTTGTGGCTGGGTGTTTGGATACTGAGTATTTCTGTACTGATTGTTTTGGTAGTGAGTGTTTTGGTACTGAGTATTTTGGTACTGAGTATTGGGTTGCTGAGCGTTTTGGTACTGAGTGTTTTGATACTGAGTATTGGGTTGCTGGGTATTTTGTTGCTGGGTGTTTGTGTACTGAGTATTTTGTTGCTGGGTATTTTGTTGCTGAGCGTTTTGTTGCTGAGTATTTTGTTGCTGAGTGTTTCTGTACTGAGCGTTTTGTTGCTGAGTATTTTGTTGCTGAGTGTTTCTGTACTGAGCGTTTTGTTGCTGGGTGTTTTGGTGCTGGGTGTGTTTGTGCTGGGTGTTTTGTTGCTGGGTGTGTTTGTGCTGAGTATGTTTGTGCTGAACGTTCTGATTCTGACCTCTTGGTTGAATCGATCGCAATTGTTCGCGAGCTTGATTAATTTCCTTAATCTTTTCTTCAGCTTTCTGTAGTAGTCTGGGATTGTCTTTGGGGATGCGATCGGGGTGCCAAATGAACGCTAAATCCTTGTAGGCTTGGCTAATTTCTTCTCTGGAAGCTCCCGGCAACAGTCCCAGCACTTTATAGTATTGGTCGAGGTCGTTCATTGTACCACCTTTCGCTTTAAGAAATTAGGAATTAAAAATTAAGATCGGAGCAAAAGCCTTTTTCAAAGCTTGGTTGTCCGATCGTACATTAGTTGACATCCTCACCGACCGTCGCGGACGGTGATTCCCAAACCTCACGATTTGAGTTTCTGTTTCATAGCAATTGCCTCTACCCACAAGGAGTTTTATGGTCTTACATTCGCTCCACAGACTAACCCCGCTAGCCCAGCGGTTTCATGTCTCGAAAACCTCAAAGGAATTCTGTCTAATTTTTTGATTCTAGGGATGTTTGCCATTGCCCTGTCCTCTTTTCCCGGTCTACCGATTTTTCTTCCCCGTTGCGAATAATCGCAAACTTTGGTGTTAAGGTTTATGTCTCCATCGTCGCGGGTGGGTCGTAACCACTTTAATTATACCAATATATCAATATAAAGCCGTCCGACAAGGACGGGGTTTCCACCCACATTTCCTGATGAACAATAACTCAGCTAAGCCGCTGCTGGCAAAAATTCTCGAATTCGCTGCAAGTATGTTGTGGCATCCTCCAGCATCGGAAAGTGAGCCGTATTCGGAATTATAACAAATTCTACTTTTTTGCTGAGGGAGGCTGCTTGCTCTCCCATGACGGCGGGGATAATTTGGTCGAATTCTCCGGCAACCAGCAGTGTGGGAACACTCAGCCGCGCAAATTCTTGGGGCATTTCCTCGGCTGCTCTTTTGCTGACGGCCGTCACCATTGTACCTATAGCAGCTTGCTCGTCTGCCATTAAAAAATCCTTGAGAAACGCCAGACTGACCTCTGTGGGCAGGGAACGGCGCAAAAACCGGGCCATAAATAGCCGATCGGCAAACGGGATGGATGCCAGCCAAGAGGGTCTAAATTTTACCACATAGCCACCGAATTTGTGAAAAGTTGTAAAGGATTTCTCATCGTATTCAAAAATCCCGCTGCAAGTGAGAATTGCTTTTTCTACTTTTTCGGGGTAAAGGTTGAGAAATAAAGTAGCAATTGATGCACCTGTGGAGTGAGCATTGAGAAAGACGCGGCTTAAATTCAGAGATTCTAATAATTCCGCTAAGTCGCGGGCGTAGGTTTCGAGTTCGTAGCTTGACTCAGGAGGCTCTTTTGGCAAGGGCGATCGACCAAAACCTCTCATATCGTAGAGCAAACAATCAAAATCATCAGCAATAGCCCGTGCCGTGCTTTCCCAGTAGCGCGCTGAGCCCGCCCACCCGTGCAGAAATACCATCACTGGTTTGCCGCTGTGCCCAGCACTGTTATCTGCCGTTATCCACTCGTAATAATGTTCTACACCGCGAATTGAAATGAAAGACATGATATTGATTTGGGATTCTTAGATTTTAGATTTTAGATTTTAACTCATAATTGTTCACTAAATACCAAAATTCCCGACTTCTTAAATAAGTCAGGAATCTCAAGACTACATCTATCAAAAAATCTGCATTAATCTGCGTCAATGCGCCCACATCTGCGGTCAAAAATTACCAACATAGGAACCAATCATAAATCTTAAGCCGCAGAAGCAGCCAGCCAAAATAAACCATCTACCAAAAGCGTGCTTAACACAGCTCCGCTGAAAGCGCGCCAGTGCAGTTCTCGATCGCGCAAACTCAGCAAACCGACTGTTAGCAACACAGCGATTAAAACGAGAGCGCAACCTATGCCCCAAGGAGTTTCAATTTGACCGATCGCACTTTGAAAAATCGGCATTGCTAATTCCGGTTCCGCGTGCATCACTTGCCGCCAGTAGGGCATCAACCCTGTTAAGTAAAAATATAAATCAGTAATGGCTGTACCGAATAGGGAACCCAAGTAAAAATAGCCGCCCACTTTTCCCCAAGATTTGCCCAAGCACCAAATAGCAAAAGGCAAGCCAATTGATTCTATAGGTAGATGTAAAATTGGTTCCCATCTAAACCAGCCCCAATAGATAGAACCTGCGAGCCAACATCCGGCAAATCCTAATAATAAATCTCCCCAAAGTTGGGTTTTGGGGCGGAAAATTAGAATTAAACTCAGAACGAACCAGGGGATAGTTGATAGCAAACTGATGGTTGGATATAAGCGCACTAACGGTGCTTGCACGAAGACGGGAATTGAGACTAAAAATGCTGAGGCGCTAAATATCAACCACTGTTTGATGGTGTTTGTTGTGGCTGAAGTGAGAGAATTGTCGAGGCGGGCGATGGTGGTAATAGGTGCGATCGCTGAAGATACTAAATTTAGATTAAACAACTGATTGGACTCCGTATTGTTTCAATAGGTGGACTAAAAATTTTGCTGCGGTTGTGGGTGCGACAGTCTCAATCCCGGCAGCGGTTTGGCTGACTTGCCAGCCTTTTGCCGTTTGGGGAGCTCGCCATAAATCCAAATGTTCGATCGCGGGATCTGCATAAAAGCTTTCTCCACCGCCACCGAGAATTGCCGAACTCCAGTGCGTAAAGCGATCGTGGCTGATTCGGTGGATGGGAAAATTGCCCCCCAGGGGTACTCCCCAACCGTCTAAGGCAAAAAATGCCCCGACTTTGCCGCCGAGTTGCTGCCACATCCAAGCCGCCCCGATCGCCCCGGCTACTCCGGCCGAAAAGCTGACAAATACTAGACTTTCTCCTGCTAACTCTTGGCTGCACAAGAAGTGCAATATGTCAATAGCTGAAAAAGGCGGATATTTATGAGCGGGAAAAATCTTGACACGATCGACTATTTGCTGGTTTTGGCGATCGGCTGCCAGTCCCCAAAGCCCCGAAAGTCCCGCGAGGAAACAGTCGGTTAGCTTTGGTTCGTGGACTCCGGGGCAAATTACCAGTCTCATAGTTCGTCAAGAAAGTTAATATAGTTCGCAACATAACTTTATCATATACCTACTATATCATATACTACCCCAGGGGATAGGGTGTTAAACTTATAAGAGAGTCAAGTTTGAAGAGTATCCCCCCAAGTTAAAAGCTGGGAACGCTCCAAACCGCATTAATCAGAGGCAAGGTGAGGGAGTCTTAAGAAAACATAAAAGTTATCCCCCCCCGCCCCATCCCCTGTCAAGCTTAGCAAAGGCTGATTCAAGTTTTAAGCTGTTCTGTATTTAGATTTAACTTTTCCGGTGGCGTCGAAGCTGACCCCACAAAAGCTTAAAGAAACAGGATTGTGAAAATTAGAGGCCTGCCAGCTTAGCTGCCCTACGAATTTCGGGTCAGGGTCAAAAAACCGACTTAGGACTGATGCTCATCAATCCGGTTTCTAGGATAAATAAGAGGTTGGACCGGGAAGTATGGGCGCAGAAACCGGGAATCAGCCCCGCGCACGTCAGTCGTGCGATCGCAAATAATGAAAAATCTCCGATTTACCCTTCATCCTGCCTGGATCTCTTAGAATAAATAAAATTGAGGAATACAAAGTGGTTGCTTCTCCAGAAAAAATCGAGTACCAAACATCTGCAGCACCCGCAAGTAACGATCGCGTTGCTGTATTGCTGATGGGTTACGGCGAAGTCGAAAGCTACGACGATTTTGCCAACTACAACGAACAAGCTTTAAATTTGCTTACGGCAAAGTTTGCGCCAGTACCGCTTTGGATTTATCCGCCGCTGGCGAAGATTTTAGCAATCTTTGACTTGCACGAGTGGAGTCACCAACACGGTCAATTCGTTTCGCCGCACAATGCAATTTTTGAACAGCAGCGCGCCGGGATTGAAAAGAATTTACAGGAGAAATGGGGCGATAAAGTAAAAGTGTTCAAAGCTTTTAACTTTTGCGCGCCGTTTTTGCCGGAACAAGTAATCCCTCAAATTCAAGCAGAAGGATTTGACAAAATTCTGATTTATCCGCTGTTGGTAGTTGATTCTGTTTTCACCAGCGGCATTGCAGTCGAACAGGTGAATAAAGCTTTAGCACAAACCTTTGATGGTAAGGAACATTGGGTAAAAGGACAGCGCTACATTCCTTCTTTTTACGATGAACCTGCTTACATCCAGCTAATGGCGGATTTGGTTGAAGAGGAAATTAAGAACGATTTAGCTGTAGCCCATTTGCCTTCTCAGATTGGGATTGTGCTGATGAATCACGGTTGTCCGCACAAAGCGAAGGGCTTTACTTCGGGAATTGTGGAAAGTCAAGCTTTGTACGATCGCGTGCGTGAACGTTTGATGTATCGCTATCCTTTGATTTCGGTGGGTTGGCTGAATCACGACACACCGCTGATTGAGTGGACACAGCCGGATGCGACGTTGGCTGCGAAGAATTTGATCGATTTGGGTGCAACTGCGATCGTCTTTATGCCGATCGGATTTGCCACAGAAAATCACGAAACTTTGTTAGATGTAGACCACATTATTGAGTCTTTGCAGAAACAGCGTCAAGGAGTTACTTATCGCAAATTGCCTTGCGTTAACGACCATCCAGAGTTTCTGAAAATGGCGGCTGAGTGGGCAAATCCGCAGATTGAAGCGTTGTTGAGTGAGACTGCGGTTGCTGTTAATCCAAGTTTGGCTGCGGCGCAGCGCGAGCACAGTCATTCTCATGAAGGGCACGGGCATTCTCATGGGGATCACGGGCATTCTCACGGTGATCACGGCCATTCTCATGGCGGGCACGGGCATTCTCACGGCGGGCACGGGCACAGTCACTAATTGAGTCGTTGGGTGGGGGCGGGTTTATTATATTCTTGGTTTCCCACATAGATGGCTGGTAAAACCCGCCCCTACAGGCCTGTAGGGGCGGGTTTTACACATAATAGTTGAGCCTGACAAACAATCTAGATAAACCCGCCCCGGCTATATTAATTGAGTGCGTGAGTTCAGAGTAATTGAGGTGAAAAGTTGATCGTCCTTTGGTGTATTAGAGAAGGGGCGATTTGCTTTTTTATCATCAAACTGATAAGCTTTTCTGCATTCATACTGAGATTGATAGTGGAGTGCCTGTGGCGAACGAAGTTGGGTGACACAATCAAATCCCTACTTTCCGAGTCGAGGCGATATAATTGAAGCAGTTGCGGTAAAAATGAGAAAATAAATAAATGAGAATTATTCGTTTAGAAATTACCAATGTAAAAAGCTTTCAAGACAAAGTAGATATCCAATTTGATATATTAGTTGGTCCCAATGGGGGCGGAAAAAGTAATTTTTTAGATATCCTGCTGATAATTTTAAAAAAATTCTTTTTATATAGTTATTCGGTGAATGATATGATGGGAATTGGTGCGGGGGAGATTCGGCTAGTGCCTTCATTTGATCCGGCAGAAAATCATCTAGATAAATTCAGTGCAGATCCTTCTGAATCTAAAATTGAAATAACTTTTAAAGTAGATGCTCAAGATATAAAAAATATAGCAACAATCAATCAATATAAAACAGAAATAAAGTCAGCTTTGGGCCACTACACAATACTATATCCATCTGATTCAATAATTTATGAAGTTGAAAAGTGGAAACTGGGTGAGTTAGCAGAAAATCAATAGTTAGTATATTGCATAGTCAACAATGTACTTGTATACCCATTTTTGAATTCACCAGAATTAATTTATCTTAAATTTTTGAACTATTATGAACTTTTATCAATAGTTATACAGAAGGCTATTGATTTGGAGCTTTTACCTCTTGATACTCGCCTTAGCCCAAAATATGTATATTTTTCGCCTTACAGAGGAGGAGACCCGCTACTTCAAGTCACCTTAGGGGGTGGCAGCTATTATAGTTTATTAAGTAATTATTCATCAGCTACGTCTCGAAGTACAACTTCTTTAATACAGCTAGCATCAATATACTTTGCACAAAAGAGACGGAAGTATGAAATGCTTGCTAGGACTCAAGGATACGAAAAAAATTGGGATGCAGATGAAGAAGTTAAGTTAGTAACTAAATATTTAAATAAATTGGGATATTCATGGAATGTAGAGCTTAAAGATGCAAACAGTAATACTTATGAGATTATTCTGCTAAAAATCCAAGAAAATACAAAATTTTCTTTACATCAGGCGAGTTCGGGAGAAAAAGAAATTCTAAATTTTTTATTGGGAATTTTTGCATATAATATTAAAAATGGCTTGATAATTGTAGATGAACCTGAAGTTCATTTACACCCTAAATGGCAATCTCTACTCCTTGACTTATTCTTTGATTTAGCTGATTTAACACAGAACCAATTTATTTTTTCAACGCATTCTCCTATATTTATTAATCAGAGAACTATATCGAAGATTGTGAGGGTGTATAAATCGAGTGGTAAAAGCACTATAAAAAATTTTCTTAAAAGCAATTTTGAGGAAACTAAAGACCTTCTCCACATAATTAATAGCCATAACAACGAGAAAATATTTTTTGCGGATAAGGTAATTCTTGTGGAAGGAATTACCGATAGGATTTTTTGGGAGCAATTAATTAATCTTTATAAGAAAGCCGAAAACAGTGAAATTATAGAAGTTTTGGAGGTATATGGAAAAATTAATTTGGAAAAATATCGTAAATTTCTAAAAAAAATTGAGTTGGACAATTACATAATTGCAGACCTAGATTATATTTTACAGATTGGTAGTGAAGAACTCAAGAAAATGTTTAGAGTGGATTATTCAAAAATAGATCGAGAGGTTATTAATCACAAAAAAAGTATTGATGGTCAAACATTGTTTGAGCAAATTGAAGAGGCTATAAAGAGTAAAAATTTTGACGATCTAACAAACCTTTGTAATTATATCAAGTCGAGAAAAATGAACTTACCCGATAATAAAAGCGCTCAACAATTGCCATTATTTGAAAAATTTATCACAGAAAAAATGGAGGATAAAATTTTTGTTCTTAGTAAAGGAGAAGTAGAAGATTACCTACCGGAAGGATATAGAGATTTAAACAAACTTATTGAATTGATTAAAAATGAAAGGACATTTATAGATTTTATTATTCGTGGAGACTACCTAGAGAAAAGGGTAGAACTAAGTAAAATTATTTGTTCTATCCTCGGAATAAACTTACTATCAGACGAAGAGGTGGTTGGATATCTTAGCCATCGCCCGGTTTCTGACTACCCGGGCGTCCAGGACTATAAATAAACCCGCCCCGGCTATACTAATTGATGTGCGATCGCCCCAACCAACTTATCAATCTCCGCCTCTGTTGTAAAATAGTGCACACAAGCCCGCACACAATCAGGATTAAGAATAGTCCTTACCATAATTCCCTGTTTTTCCAACAAATCGACCAGCTTTTTGTGCGGCATCCCATTACTTAATCGAAACGAAACCAAACCAGCTTCCGGCGCAGATGTCCGCAAACATTCTACATCGGGAAGTTCCGACAAACGCTGCCAGAGATACTTACTCAAACGGCAAATTTCTGCATACCTTTCCTCGATCGTACCCCATTCATGTTGCAGGGCGATCGCACTCCGCAAGCCCGCATACAAAGGATAAGCCGAAGTCGCAATTTCATAGCGCTGTGCTCCAGGCTTCCACCCAAGGACTTTAGCATTAGCATCCGTCACAATTCCCCGCCAACCGATAAACACCGGATGCAAATCTGCCAAAGCTTCAGCACTCACATAAAGCCCGCCCAAACCTTCCGGGCCACACCACCATTTATGACCCGTAAAAGCATAAAAGTCAACACCCGATTCAATCAAATTTAAAGGCAAAACCCCCACAGATTGAGCCGCATCAACTAACACTTTGACTCCTGTTTGATGACACACTTTTACAATCTCAGCCAGAGGCAAAACTTGGCCCGTATTCCACAAAATGTGACTGATAACCAACAAGCGAGTATTTGGCCGCAAACTATCAGCAATCACCGCCACCGCATCGCCCTCATTCAAAGTTGCCGCCAACGGACAAATCGAAACCTCAATGTTGAAACGGCGCTGAAGTTCCATTACACTAGCTACAATGCCGGGGTGTTCGCAATCAGAAAGCAGCAAATGGTCGCCCGCTTTCCAGTCAATGCCCCACAGCGCAATATTGCAGCCGACGGTGACATCTTCAGTTAGGGCAATGGTTTCAGGAGGTACGGTCAACTCAGATGCGATCGCACGTCGCGTCAGCATCGCCTCCTGAACCACCCAAGCCCCCACTTCCCCCGAAAACGGCCCCCCAAGCTGCACCCGTTTGTAAGCCTCATAAATCGCCTCTAAAGCAGGCTCAGGCAGCGGCCCTTGTCCGCCGTAGTTAAAATAAGCTTTATTGGCCAAAGCAGGGAATTGTTGCCGGTGATTGTCCTTTGTCATTTTTTTTGGGAATTATTGATAGCGTTAATATTGAATAACTAATGCTGTGAATTTTATACCTTTTGCCTGATACTCTCTGCCTTGCGAATACTAAATGTTAATAACTGACAAACTGCTACTTTCCTATCAACGATGCAATCTCCGAGCATTTTTAGATACCTGCGGAGACTGGAAACAACTAGACCCCCCCAGCGACTTTTTGCTGAAACTGATGCGCGACAGCGCCGCATACCAGCAGCAAGCTTTGGAACACGAGACTTACCAACAACCATATTATCCTAGAGGGGATTGGGAAGCCGGCGCGGCCGCTACATTGAGTTTAATGCAGCAAGGGGTCGATCGCATTTACCGAGGAGTTCTGATCCAGGGCGAATTCGGCCAAACCAACGGCGCAACAACTTCTCTGGTAGGAATTGACAGTCAATATTTCCCAGAATTTGGCGAAATCCCCGAAACTCCCGTTGATATTTCATCCTCCAATCTGCACTCTTCAAACATTACCCTAATCAGCCGCCCCCATTTATTAATCAAACAGCCGGGACAATCAAAATTTGGCAATTGGAGTTATATTACTGCGGATATTTGGCTTAGCAAGCGACCAAAACAAGAGTATCAAATTATCGCAGCTTTTCACGCCCAAGTTTTAGCTTCCGTGCTGGAAACAATGCCAGAGACTGCGTGGCTGATGCTGCGAAAAAAAGGGTGGTGGCAGGTTAATCTCGACCAGCGAACTCCTCAGATGTTCGAGATTTTAGACAACTGCATTCAGATGATAGAAAATCGGGATAAATCCGAGGTGTTCATTTCCCGGCAAAAGTGCAATCTTTGCGGTTGGTATACTATCTGTCACGCCGAAGCCGAATCTATTAAACATCTTTCGTTATTGCCGGGAGTTACTGCCAGCCGCTATGCTAGACTAAAAACTCTCGAAATTACTGATGTAGAAGCTCTCGCTAATGCTAGTTCCGAACTGCTTGCAGAGTATCCAGAATTCCCTGACAGAGTTGCTTTTGATGTGGTGCAGCAAGCTAAAGCCCACTTGCTAAATCAACCGCTGTTGCGGGAAGAAGGAAGAAGGAAGAAGGAAGAAGGAAGAAGGGAAGAAGGAAGGCACGACACGGATACAGGGATTAACGATCGACAAGAAGGTAGAAGTGAGAATTCAGAAGAACTTAACTCATCTGAAATAGTACCAGATATTGTAGACAAGATCTTGAATGACATCGCAGTTGAGGAAGTAAAAATTAGAGAAAATAAACCTGCGACATCTTCTATACCTGCGCCAATTCTCCGCAAGAAACCAATTCCGTATTCCCAATCTGTCTTTTTGCCGATCGCCCCAATCGAACTCTACTTTGACATTGAAGCGGAACCAGAGTTAAACTTGGATTACCTCCACGGAGTCTTAGTTGTTGACAGATGCAACAATACGGAAAAATTCCACGGTTTTTTAGCAGAATCAGCAGCAGAGGAAGGTGCAATCTGGGAGCAATTCTTAGAATTAATGTGGGCTTATCCCATTGCTCCGATTTTCCACTTTTGCGACTACGAAGTCAAGACTTTTAAGCGACTGGCTAAACTTTACAATACTCCAGCTTATTTGTGGAAACCCGTGCTGAAACGGTTTGTAGATATTCACAAACAAGTGACGCAAAAGGCTATTATGCCGGTGGAAAGTTACGCACTCAAACCAATTGCCCGCTGGCTGGGTTTTGACTGGCGAGATGCTAAGGCTAATGGTGCTCAGTGCGTCTGCTGGTACGACGATTGGCTCAAAACTGGCGATCGATCGCTCTTAGAGGCGATCGTCCGCTACAATGAGGATGACTGTCGTGCTACTTATGTGGTTAAAGATTGGTTGACCAATTTTTTGCTGAATCATGAGCCGTGATTTTTAGATGTAACGAACCGCGAAGGCGCGAAGGAAGAAAGGGAAGAAGATAGGTAATAATGTATTTATTGGTAAAATGCGAAAGCTAGCAAAAGCAACTATATTTATTGTCTGTTTTTTGATGGCAGCAACTGTTGCTATTTGGGTAAACCAGTCAGCTAAATCTTTCGCCGTTACGAAAATAGATTTTATCGGCAGAGCAATATTTCCTACAGGTTCTCCGTTTCAGGGGACGGAAATTGGCGGAATTTCTGGCATTACTTATGATGCCGATAAACAAGTCTATTATGCGATTTCTGATGACCGCAGCAGCAAGGCTCCGGCGCGCTTCTATACTCTCAAAATTAACTTGCAATCTGGTAAACTGGAAAAAGAGCAAATTACTTTTACTGGTGTCACTACTTTATTAGATGAAAACGGCAAAGGTTTTCAGGAATTAAGTTTAGATCCGGAAGGGATAGCTTTTACTGGCAATAGCGTGTTTGTTTCTTCTGAGGGAGATGCCGCTCGCCAAATACATCCTTTTCTCAAAGAGTTCTCCCTCGATGGTAAACTCCTGAAAACGCTGCCAATTCCTGAACTATTTTTGCCCGACGACAAAGGCACTAAAGGCATCCGCAACAATCTCGCTTTTGAAAGTTTAACTTTAACGCCCGATCGCAAATACCTATTCACCGCTACCGAAAACGCCTTGGTTCAAGATGGCGCTGTACCTTCGCTGGAAACCGGGAGCCCGTGCCGGATTTTGCGCTACGATGCGGTGAGCGGCAATCCAGAAGCATCGTTTCTCTACATCACCGAACCGCTACCCGCTGGTGCTAATCCTGTGGGAAAATTAACTAGCAACGGTTTAGTGGATTTGTTGGCGATCGACGATAACCGCTTGCTGAGTTTAGAGCGTGCTTTCTCCCTGGAAACCGGCACAACTATCAGAATTTTTGAGATTTCCTTGGAAAAGGGCGATCGTATTGAAGCACTCGAAAGCCTCAAAAGCCGTATCAGCGAGGTTTCTCCCGCTCAAAAACGGCTGCTGCTGGATTTGGAAACCCTGAAAATTCCCCTAGACAACATTGAGGGGTTGACATTTGGCTCCGTCCTGGCGGATGCTAGCAGAGGTCTGATTTTGGTGAGTGACAACAACTTCAGTCCCCTGCAAGAGACTCAAATTTTGGGCTTCCAAATAAAAGTTCAAAAAACCTCTTGACAAAAGGTGAAGTTATAGGCATAATAGAAATTGTGCCTGAAAAAACGGCAAAACGAGGGACAGTAGTTCAATTGGTTAGAGCACCGCCCTGTCACGGCGGAAGTTGCGGGTTCGAGCCCCGTCTGTCCCGTTCTCTCGTAGCAAAGTTTCTAAACTTTGATTGTTTTGATTGGATCTAGTGCCGATGTAGTTTGCGCTCAAAATCCGACCACTGCGTAAGATTTTTCCTGAAAGGCAAGGAAATGGCATCCGTTTTAGATTGACTGTTAGGGGGCAAGATTTCCTTTTGACCCCTTGCCGATTTGATTAAGTCCCAGCAGCGCTCAAAGGTGCGAGGAAATAAAGGGTCGGGCTATTTGATATGTCAAAACCAAGACGATGGGCACGAGAATCGGAATCGCCACTAGCAGTCCCCATTTGCCAAACCTAAGTTTTTGACCGTCCGATTTGAACAGGAAAATCACAGCGGCAATTCCCATAAGTATCCAGAGACCACCGAAGCCCATGAAGACTGTATAGCCTGCATCTTGCATTTTTTTTGACCTTTAATAGTAGTCCATCTTTAATGTTAGTTGCAGTTTGTTTCTGCTGACATCTTCTGAGAGACCGATCGAACTTATTAAATATGACTCATTTCGAGTTGGGTTGGCAGCGGCCTTGACTTTCGCACTTGATGCGCTGAGTTCGATCGCTCATAATAGTTGCTAAATCCGGCCTTCCCGTCAGCTTCAACCGCCAGTCAGCCCAAATTCCGTACAGCCAATTGGCGATCGCCCCGATCGCTGGTAACTTAGTAACTGCATAAATCCATCCCATACCTAAAATCTCGTAGGTGCGACGAAAAACCTCCACATTTTTAATTGCCGAACCGTCGGGTAATATCGCGTGAATCCGACCCATCGCCGTTTCGTAGTCGATTCCGCCGTGGGCCTCCGGGTTGTAGCCATCATCCGCAATATCCACAAACGACACTAAACCTCGCCCTGCGTCGCGTTTTTTCAAGAAATTAACCTCCCGCACGCACAGAGGACATTCACCGTCGTACAGCAACTCAATCTGCCAAGCAGGCGCAGCAGACTCGCGTGAGGGCGCAACAGATTCGGAAAACTCGGTTTTAGCAGCAGACATAGGGAAATATATTTTAATGTCGTCGATCGCACACAAACATTTTACAAGCATCAATAGTTATCAGGTGCGCCTTGGGTACTCCTAAAGCAGTTATTTGTGGTGTAAAAAATAGTCCCAAAGGTGAATCCCGTCTTGGCCACCCGCAAGCTAATATCATCAAGATGCCTTCTCGTGCCTTGCCGGAGACTGGCGCCGATCGCCCGATAGTCGAATATCAAACAATTCGAGGCAAAGCACCTGCCAAGCACAACTGTTAATTCGGCAACAAAATATAATAAAATTTAAAGTCTTAAACATCAGCTATTCCCCCAACCAGCAAATCGCCCCCAATCTAAAAGCAAAAATCTACATGAATGTCAGAGTCCGTCTAGCCCCCAGTCCCACCGGAAACCTACACATCGGTACCGCCAGAACCGCCGTATTCAACTGGCTGTTTGCCCGCAACCAAGGCGGCAAATTCATCCTGCGGGTAGAAGACACAGACGTAGAACGTTCTAAAAGCGAATACACAGATAACATCCTCGAAGGACTCACCTGGCTGGGTATGGAGTGGGACGAAGGCCCCAGTTTTCAGTCGCAGCGTCTGGAAATATACCGCCAAGCAGTCCAAACCCTGCTAGACAATGGACTTGCCTACCGCTGCTACACCACGTCGGAAGAACTCGACGAAATGCGGGAAGCACAAAAAGCCAACAAACAAGCCCCCCGCTACGACAACCGGCACCGCAACTTGACAAGCAAACAGCGCGCAGCTTTTGAAGGCGAAGGGCGACAAGCTGTGATTCGGTTTATCATCGACGACGATCGCACGATCGCTTGGAACGACATGGTACGCGACACCGTAACCTGGAAAGGTAGCGACCTCGGCGGCGATATGGTAATTGCCCGTGCATCCAGCGGCGGCGTTATCGGCCAACCCCTCTACAACCTCGCCGTAGTTGTCGATGACATCGACATGGGCATCACCCACGTCATCCGCGGCGAAGATCACATCGGCAATACTCCGAAACAAATATTGCTCTACGAAGCTTTGGGCGCGACAATCCCAGAATTTGCCCACACGCCGCTGATTTTAAACTCCCAAGGACAAAAGCTTTCTAAACGCGACGGCGTAACCTCGATTTCTGACTTCAAAGATATGGGCTACCTGCCCGAAGCTTTAGTTAATTACATGACTTTGCTCGGTTGGACTCCGCCGGATTCAACGCAGGAAATATTTACACTGTCGGAAGCAGCAGAATTATTTACATTCTATCGAGTCAACAAAGCCGGTGCAAAATTTGATTGGGATAAACTCAATTGGCTGAACAGTCAATATCTGCACAAAATGCCAGTGCCGCAATTGACAGATTTGCTGATACCTTATTGGTGGCAGAAAGGCGGTTATGAGTTTGACTCCGCGGCAGACCGCCCCTGGCTCGAACAAATAGCTGCTTTAATCGGCCCGAGTCTCGTTCGCTTAACCGATGCTGTGGATATGTGTAAGGTATTCTTCTCCACCACGGTGGAATACGAAGAAGAAGCACTTGCACAGTTGCAGCAACCGAGGGCTGCACAGGCTTTACAAGCAGTTGTAGAAGCGATGGAAAGTCATTCCTCCCTGACATCAGCGGAAGCTCAGAAAATCACTAAAAAGCTCAGTAAAGAGAAAAATCTTAACAAAGGGCTAATTATGCGATCGCTCAGAGCCGCTCTGACAGGTGCAATGCACGGCCCCGACCTGATAGAATCTTGGGTAATCCTTCACCAGCGAGGAACGGCTAAAACCCGTTTGCTTGATGCCATTAGCAACTTGAATTTGCCTGGTGTTGGTGTGGCGGCCGAAACTCCAACCCCAGAACAACCAAACGCAGAAACAGTCGCCGAAACTCCTGCTACAGAACAGCCAGCAGTCGAAACACCGACTGTGGAAACAGCAGCGGCCGAGGTGACAGCAGTCGAAAAATCGCCTGTGGAAACAGTCGAAATACCGCCTGTGGAAACACCCGGAACGGAGGTTTCAGCAGTCGAAATTTCGGCAGTTGAAACAGCCGAAACCGAGGTTTCAGCAGTCGAAATATCGCCTGTGGAAACAGTCGGCACCGAGGTTTCAGCAGTCGAAATTTCGGCAGTTGAAACAGCCGCAGCAGCAGTTGAAATACCTGCAGCCAACCAGCAAAAAACTATTGCGAGTGGAGAAATGACTTCATCAAACGAACCAGAAACAACCGTTATCATCACCGAAATTCCTGCCGAAAATGAAGCAGACAGTTCCAGCGGTACAACAAAAGTCATAATTACCGAAGAACCGCCAAGTCAGGCCCAGCAGATCAAAGAACAAATTATCTCAATTTTGTCCGAGTTTCCTGCTTACATCGGCAGCTTTTACGAACAGTACAAAAGTCCCCTGACTGTTGTCGGTGTAATTTTAGCCTCGATTATCTCTTTGAAAGTGCTTTTGGGCATAGTAGACGAACTCAACGACATCCCCCTGCTAGCCCCCACATTCGAGCTAATTGGTATCGGATACGTCGTGTGGTTTGTCTACCGCTATTTGCTGCGCTCGTCCAACCGGCAACAATTAGGTCAAGAAATTCAAGCCTTGAAAGAACAAGTTTTCGGCAAAAAGTCCTAACACTTTTGCGGGTAATTTGTTGAATTTGTGCCCGACACTGATAACTTTAAATAAGTTGTTAGTGTCGGGTTTTTAAATGACTAATGACTGTTGACTGTTGACTGTTGACTGATGACTGATGACTAATGACTAATGACTAATAGACCTCTTGCAAAATAATTTTGTGCTATTATGGAAAGTTTAGCCAATTTTATAGTCTAGCAGGCTGGGCAAGTTTAAGGAGATGTCAATCAACCCAATAATTCAAAGTTTGACCTAAACTTGAGCAAACTTTTAAGCATAACACATATTTTTTTTGCAAGAGGTCTAATAACTAAACCCCAGTCGCAGTAAAAGCCGCCCAATAATAAGGATTAGCAAAAGGATAGGGTTTGCGGTTGCGAATTTGCTGCAAAGAAGCCTCCGCAATCAGGCGAGAACTTTGAGAAAGCCGATCGAACATTTGCGAAATTTGAGGTTGAAAATCCGCCAGCAACACCTCCAATTCCTCGCCAGTCAAATCCCGCAGCCACCTTTGAGCGTCCCCCAGCGCGATCGCCACATCTCCCACCTGCAACCGAGGAAACCGTCCGAGATTTTCATAAAACTTGCTCGTCAGCAGCAGCGTAGAAACATCGTTCACCTTCCAAAGACTGCTAACCACACTAGACGTGCCAGCATACAACAAACCCGCCGACAAACCCACAAAATCTCCTCCAGCACCGCTAACTCCGCCAGCGGCAATTTCGCAACCCGATAAAGTAACTAAAAAATATTGCCGAAAATCCAGATTAAAAATTTCTTCCAAACTCAGAGAATCATTCCTCAAAAAGACGGCGGATTTCAGAGGCCAAGCCAAATTAAGCAAACTAAAACAAGCAAAGTGAGCGCATTTTTTCTGCTGCAACTGCCCTATTTGCTGGGGCAAATCCCCATTATTAGCAGACATTTCTTGGGAAAAAGCCTCTTTAATTGCCGGCTTATGGCGCACAACTTCTGTACTGGCAAAATACTGGGAAATATTGCCGATTTCAATGTTACTGTAGAACGCATCTCTGGTGAAAGTTGGAATTGCCAAAAGCTGCTGCAAACGCGGTCTGTACCGACCAATAGCCGCTCCGTGTGCACTTTGTCTCAACAGCAATAGCTGACAGCTAGGAGCATAGCGAATTCCTCCGGCAAATCGATCGATCAAATAAGCAGCAGGCGCTGCAACGTCGCCAAAAGACGAACTTTGAGAAAAATCCGAAAGGCTGTAGGTTTCCCCATCAAAACCGCTGCGATCGCTCCACCCAGACCTAAAAATTCCCCCACCGTCGTCAAACCCGTCTCTCCCCCCCAAAGGCAAAGCGTGGAGTGGCAAAGCGTGCAAAAATCGGTGTGGCACAAAAATCAGCCGATCGCAATTCTCGGGAATCAGCGCCACCACTCGATCGATTTCCAGCATCGTAGCCAAGCGTTTGAGGCGAGCCGGGAGATGATTGATCCAGCGACCTTTTTGTTCAGAATAAGCGCTGAGGTACTCCTGGGCCCAACTTTCGACAGCCAAAGCATTTTCCGGCGAACACAGGTGAACGGCGGGATATTGTGCACTCTTTACCACCACAAAAGCAACCAGCAACTCTCCCAAACTCGCCCACACCACAGCAGCGCAATTGTCATCAGGCAACAATTGGCGAATTTGCTCGAAAGCGATCGGTTCAACTTTGTGAGCTAGGCTGAAGAAAGGATCGTTTGCCTGCACCTCCCGCGCAATCAACCTATCAAACTGCTTCCACAATAGATTTAAGTGCATGAAGTCCGAGTTCGGCAGTAGAGAACCGCTGCTCAAACCTTGGCTATCGCCCTCAGAAATCAAGGTCGTGTTCGGCTCAGGTTCTCCCTGTTCTTGGTGCCGCTGTTCCCCCGCTATTTCCAGTTGCAGCGACTCCAACTCGCTTCGCACCGCTGCAGGAATTTCGGCTTTCGGAGTCAAGTGGCATTTAACCAGCAGTTCTACCAAATTCCGATTTTTGTGGCGTTCGGCGTATTCCAGGGCCTTAGCGTAATATTCAGGTTGGCTAGCGCCGAGTTCCAGGCAAACTTGCACCAGGCATTTATAGAGTCCAGCCCAGGTGCGGGTTAATTTGACTTTTGCGGTACTCGTCTGATCGCCAAAATCGACTGTATCAACCCCAACTTCGCAACGCAAGAATTCCACAGTATCGACAGCAGCAGTAAAAACCCCGTACGCGCGAAGCAAGTCGCCTCGAACTCGGTAAGCTTGACCCAAATAAAATAAAATTTCAGCCCAGCGGTGGGGATAGGTTTCGCGAGTGTAGACTTTGGTGGCGTTTTGATAGCAGCCGATCGCGCTTTCCATGTGGGACAAGTTTTCCGCCTCGGTCAGTTGCGAATAAGCCCTGCCGAGATAAATTTGCAGCATGGCCCAGCGGTTGGGATATGCCTGCCTGGTGTAGACTTCGCCCGCATTTTGATAGCAGGCGATCGCGCTTTTGAGGTTGCGGTTTTTTTCCCCTTTCAGGTGTTCGCAGAAAGCGCGGCCGAGGTAGGCACACAGCATTGCCCAGCGTTCGGGAGATTTTTGGCGGTTGCAAAACAGCAAAGCATTTTGATAGCAGGCGATCGCCATTTCCATATTTTCGGCTTTTTCCCCTTTCACCCGCCGACTGTAGATCCTACCGAGGTAAGTTTGGATCGAAGCCCAGACTTCGGGAAATTTGATGCGGGTGTAGACTTGTAAAGCATTTTGATAGCAGGCGATCGCCATTTCCAAATTTTCCACCGGATCGCCTTTGATGCGATCGACAAACACCCGGCCCAAATTCCTTTGAGTCGTCGCCCACTGCTGCGGAAAAGCTTCCCGAGTCCGCACCTGCAAAGCTCTTTGATAGCACGTAACCGCGTATTCGAGATTTTCAGCTCGGTTGCCCCGCAGTAACTCGCAGTAAGCATTTGCCAAATTATTTTGAGTTGTGGCCCAACGCCGGGGAAACACCTTGCGGTTGTAGACTTGCAAAGCATTCAGGTAGCAAGCGACTGCCAGTTCCAGATTTTCAGCTCGGTTGCCCCGCAGCCGCCGACTGTAAGCACGGCCGAGATTGTTTTGAGTGCTCGCCCACTCTTCCCCGAAAGTTTCGCGGGTGCGAACTCGCAGCGCGTTTTGATAGCAGGCGATCGCCTGTTCTAGATTGTCTGCCGGATCTCCCCTGAGGCGCTCGCTGTAAGCGTTGCCCAGATTGTTTTGCAGCGTCGCCCACTGTTCCGGGTACTGTTCGGGCGTGCGTACTTGTAGGGCATTTTCAAAGCAAGCGATGGCCTGTTCGATATTTTGAGCCTTATCACCTTTGGGACGATCGCTATAAGCGTTGCCCAGATTGTTTTGCATCACCGCCCATTCTTGGGGAAAGTCTTTGCGGGTAAACACCTTAGCAACTGTTTCGTAACCGGCAATTTCGATTTCCAAGTTATGAGCTTTGCTGCCGAGGGGAAACCGCCCAATTTTGTTGCTCAGATTGCCGATTAACGCTGCAATGCGCCTAGTCTCGGATTCTTTGGCAGCAGGGAGCACCAAAGTGGCCCAGTGGCGCAGCAGTTGTGCGAAATTTTGGTCGAGTTTGTCTAAATTGTTTCTCAGCAGCGAGTACAGGTGCTGCGAATCAGCGCCGCGCGCCACTGCCTGCAATACTTCTGCTAAAAAAGCCAGATAAGCTGCCCCGGTTTCGGGCAATTTATAATTGCCCTTTACAGATTCTAAGGGTGCGATCGCCCTTTGGAAAAATTTTGCAGCTTTAAGCAAACTTTCTCGCGTCAGTATTGGTTCTTCCAAATAAAGCGTTTGCACGAACCCAAAGTCGATCGACTTTGGGTTCGTACTCAAAATCAAATCTATTCCTGAGTCGCCAGGATTTTCCAGCAGCGCTTGGAGCATATTAACATCAGTTTTGCGACGCTGTTCGTCCATCGTGCATTCCGCCAAACTATTAACCATAGGAGCGCTGGTTCCGTGCAACCAAGTGAACTACCCACCGCTAAATCGTAGTACCGAATATAGTAGGGGCTTCTGTACTCATAGGCGAGTGCCTTAGCTGAGACTTTCGTCCCAGCTTTGGTCTTACCTCGCCTCCTAAAGCCGAAACGGCTGAACCTTCCGCCTTTAGTATTTTGATACCTTCTGCTTTTATCTTTATCGTTGCGTTCCCCTCCCGATCGCGATCGCTAGCACAGTGAGGACAAGTCCCTTCCCTCATATCTAATGGCATCTCGGTCATTTGATGGAAACAATTAGAACAAAGTTTGGAAGTGGAAACCCCTCTATCAATCTCGACTAAGTTCCCGCAATCAATGCCCGCAATCCTACCTTCTTTTATTGTCGGGTTCTTAGCTTGGATTTCAGTCAGTATAGATGCAAGATATTTCCCTGAATATTTTTTACTAATAATTGAATTATAAATTTCACCCTCACTTAATCTATATCTATTTATTTTGGGCTTAGTTATTTCCCTATATCGGAACCTCTTAGTACCCGCTACAACTTTAACGTCTTGAGGATACTGAAATGACTGTTTTTTATCTAGAAATGGGAAGTTATAAAACCCCGCAAATTCATCAAAAAAAAATTTGTATGTCGTGGTTAACTTGAGCGGAGTAAATTGCAAAAATTGGCTGTAAAACTCACCTAACCCTCCACTTTCATCTATTTTTTTGGGAGTCGGTAAAAGTGTGTTGAACCCTAAGCATCCAATTCCTTCACCAGTTTTTTTATAAACTTCAATTGATTTATTTAGACCATAATTAGACCACCAACGCGCACACCCAAAAATTGAAGCTACTTGTATTTGTTGATTTTGGGTAGGATACAAACGAACTTGGATAGCCGGGTGTAGCAATCAACATCACCTCCTTGGTTTTTCTATTCTCTCACAATATACAGTTGATGAACAAAGCATTACGAAAAATTTTTGTGACGAGGATTACATATTTTCTCTCTTGAAAGTGCTTCCCAAAATTACTTGAGGATGCAATCGTCCTCACCTGCCCTTCCTACTATAACGGTACTCGGTTTAGTCACAAGGGCCCGAAATAGTTAAACCAGGATTGACAAGTCCCAACAGACACGCTATGGCGAAACTAGCACCTACGATCGCTAATAGTATGATTTTGCGCGTGCCTAGTAAAATTGCGGTTAAACGCGCCGTCACCCTGTGGCGGCAGGTTTCACAGGCGTTTCTAAACTTGACAAACCCGCCCCGACAGACTTGCAGCGGGACGGGTTTACTTTTACCCTTATGGGACTTACGTTAAGAAACCCGGTTTCTGGGAAACTATTGGGTTTAGTAACGAGAAATCTCGAAAGAAACGAGGTTTCTGAGGAAGAGTGTGTCCTGGAGTAAGTGACTTATCTAGGATATTGCGCGAGTTTCAGCGCTACAGCTAACAAAAATCAACTTCGTAGATTTTACTGTACTGCTTGAGGGCGCAGCGCTGATTCCACTGCCAGCAGAGCTCGATCGACTTCAGCGGCAGTGACAATCAGCGGCGGGACAAATCTCAGCACTTTCGGCCCTGCAGGAACCAACAGCACTCCTGCGGCGATGGCAGATTTGACAATATCAGCGGATGTAAGTTCGATATCAGCTTGCAATTCCATCCCGACAATCAAACCCCAGCCGCGCACTTCGGCAATTAAATGCGGATATTCGGCCGCCAACTTGTTGAGCCCTGCTTTCAACTGTTCCCCGCGCTGCTGCACGTTTTCTAGAAGGTTTTCCCGTTCTAAAGTTTGGCACACACACAAAGCTACAGCGCAAGCGAAAGGATTGCCGCCGAAAGTGCTGGCGTGACTTCCCGGTTCAAATACATCGCAGGAAGATTTGCACAGCATAGCGCCGATCGGGATACCGCCGCCCAATCCTTTGGCAGATGTAAAGATATCCGGTTCAATGCCGAGGTTTTCGTAGCCCCAGTATTTGCCACTGCGTCCCATCCCGACTTGCACTTCGTCGAGAATGAGCAAAATGCCTTTTTCGTCGCAAATTTCCCGAATGCGCTGGAAGTAGGCGATATCTCCGGGGCGAACTCCGCCTTCGCCTTGCAGCGCTTCCAGCATAATTGCAGCTACTTGGCGTTCGTCTTTGTCGAGTTGCTCGATCGCACTTTCGATCGCACTAATATCGTTGTAGGGCACATAGTGAAATCCCGGCACCAAGGGGCTAAAACCCTTCTGGTATTTAGGCTGTCCCGTTGCCGTAATTGTCGCTAAAGTCCGTCCGTGGAAACTCGCAACAGCGGTAATGATTGTCGGATTCGAGATATTTAATTTTTCGTGGGCGTACTTGCGGGCGAGTTTAATTGCCGCTTCATTAGCTTCCGCGCCGGAGTTGCAAAAGAAGGCTCGGTCAGCGCAAGAATGGTCTACAAGCCACTTCGCCAGCTCCCCCTGTACGGGGATGTAATAAAGATTAGAAACGTGGTGCAGGGTCTGAATTTGCTTAGTTACGGCTGCAATCATTGCCGGGTGGGCGTGTCCCAGAGTGCAGGTAGCAATACCAGCCACAAAATCGAGATATTCGCGGCCCTCGGTATCCCAAACGCGGCAGCCGAGGCCCCGTTCTAGGGCGATCGCAAAACGCCCGTAAGTCGTCATTACATAGCTGTCGAAGCTCTCAGAACTGAAGGGACTGGCTTCGGCTTGCACGCTTGGTTCTTTTAGTAAGGTTTCTGGACTCACGAATCGCTCCTTAACACATAAAATATGCAGACCTCGATTGTACGGTAAAAATCCAGGTTAGCGGTGCAGGCTGTTAGTTTTGTCATAAAATCGTAACAGTAACATCCATTAATCCCTCACAAATCTACTGATGAGTTATTACATTTCTCCTAACTTTCTCGATAAAGTTGCGGTGCACATCACTAAAAACTTTTTAAATTTGCCCGGAGTAAGAGTCCCCCTAATTTTGGGAGTTCACGGCCGCAAAGGAGAAGGCAAAACTTTTCAAACCGAACTGGTTTTTCGGCGGATGGGCTTTGAACCGGTGATGATATCTGGCGGGGAATTAGAAAGCCCGGATGCAGGAGATCCGGCGCGTTTAATTCGCTTGCGCTACCGGGAAGCTGCGGAGCAAATTCGCGTGCGCGGCGAGATGTGCGCCATCTTTATTAACGATTTGGATGCTGGTGCTGGCAGGTTCGATTCGACTACTCAATATACTGTCAATACTCAGATGGTCAATGCGACTCTGATGAATATTGCTGATAATCCAACTAATGTGCAGTTACCGGGAAGTTATGACAGTACGCCTCTGGATCGAGTGCCGATTATTGTCACCGGAAATGATTTTTCTACGCTGTACGCGCCGCTGATTCGCGACGGGCGGATGGAAAAGTTTTATTGGGAACCCAGCCGGGATGATAAAATTGGGATTGTTGGGGGAATTTTTGAGTCTGACAAATTATCAAAAACCGATATTGTGGCGTTAGTTGATAATTTTGCCGATCAGGCGATCGACTTTTTTAGCGCTTTGCGATCGCGCATTTATGACGAACAAATCCGCGAATTCATTCACAAAATAGGAATCGAGCGAGTTTCCAAGCGTTTGGTAAACAGTTTGGAAGCAGCGCCAGATTTCCATAACCCGAATTTCAGCCTCGCTCATTTATTAGAAATGGGCAGTTTGATGGTGGGCCAACAAAAGCGGATTAAGGAAATGCGCTTAGTAGATGAATACAACCAATCGCGGCTGTTTAACGTTCAAGGAACCCCCAATCCTCCTGCTGCTGCGCCCACACAAAGTCAATTAAACGACCCCTCCTCGAAATATTATAAGGCTTACGAGGAGCCAAGTTCTGAAGTGGGTAACGGTCATGCGGCGCGGCTGAGTTCCGAGGTATTGGAACAAGTAAAGCAGTTATTAGCAAGAGGCTGCAAAATTGGCATGGAATATGCAGATAATCGCCGATTTAAAACTGGTTCTTGGCAAAGTTGCGCGACGATTAAAACTGAACAAGAAAAAGATGTGGTTGCATCTTTAGAAACTTGTTTGGCGGAACACGGCGGCGAATATGTGCGGCTGATTGGTATCGATCCAAAAGTCAAGCGGCGGGTAGTTGAAACAATTATTCAGCGGCCGCAGGGTTAAAGCTAAAGTAGTTAAAGTTATCAAGGACACAACACTGTTGTGTCCCTACAGGCAATATCTTCTTACTCTCGCCGTAGACTACTGGACAGACAGAGATGATGCAAACCAGCGACGAATTAATTCTACTTGGAAACGGTAGCCTTCACTAACTTCCTCAATCAATTCGCGTTGCAGAAGTAAATTGAGAGCATCGGATTTATCGGGAAAGTGTTGCAAAATAGTTAATCGGCTGACTATTGCCCCTTCTCCTTGTGCTGCCAAAAACTGCAAAATAGCTAATCCTGCTGCATCTGCTTGATTGCTTTGAATATCGACAAAAACTAAACGTCCGGTGCCTAAAGCCTCTAGTATTGCTGCTTCTACATCGGCTAAAGTTGCCAGTCGGCGGATAGATGGGTCTTGCTGGTTTTTGAAGACGACAATTTCACCGCAAAGGAGTTGTATTAGGCAAGGGTGACAGCGAGTGATTTCCAGGACTCGCTCAACCGCATCGGATGCGTAGCGCAGGGTAAAATCTTTGACGGGTTGCTCAATTAGTTGACGCGCTTCGGGTTCCTTCAAATAGCTGATATGAACGACTTGGACATTGATTAAATAGCTAGCCCAACGCTGAAATTCTTCTATTGTATGGGAACCAGCTAGCAGCACTTTGAAGCGGGGACGATGTTGAATCAGGTGACGCAACATTCCCAGAACATCCTCCTCATCAAAGCGTCCTTTTGTGATGGCATTATCTAGCGCCTCGAATTCATCGAAGGCAAGCAGGGCAATATTTTGTTGTAGCGCTTGTTCTACTTCGTCCAGCCATTCATCAAAGCGGGTGAAAGGATCATTTTGCAGTGTTTCGCGGTCAAGAGATGGGAGAGTGAAGGCACTTTGGCGCTGGGCTGAGTTTGCCATACTGCGGGCGATATTGTATAGGAAACCAGCATCATCACTCGCTGATGAAACTGGCCCTTGCAAGTCTACAAACATGGGAATGATATTGCTGGGTAGCAAGCGTCCCAGGTTGTTGAGGAGGGATGTTTTGCCCATGCGCCGCTGACCGTAGAGTAACAAAGGAGGGCGGCGGCGGTCTAGGAGTAATTGCTCGATGCGCGTACTGATGTAAGTTCCACTTAAGTCAACGGGTTTGACAAAGATTTCCTGTTGTTCTGTCAGAGGTATGCCGATTATATAAGGGTTGTCGATTTCTTGTCGCAGTTCGACAACTTCTGCTAGTTCCCGCACATCGTCGGTGACAATTTCATACCAACGGGTAGCAATGGGGCGAAAGCGTACCGCATATTTGTCACAGCTGCGGGTCAATTCTCGAATTAAACCACTTAATCTTTCTGCTACAGGAGTTAGGACTGAACGCTGGTTGTAAGAACTATTTTGGTTGAGGGCTGCTGCTACATCCTCGGTGATGCGACTAAAGCTACTTAGGAGGGAACTAACTGGACTATCCAGTTCTCCAAGGGCTAGATAGAAGTAGGCGTTAGCGATAGCAGATACATCTTCACAACGTTCTAATTCTCGTGCATCAAGTTCAATTTGTACCGCTTGTGCTGCCCAACGCTGGCGGCTTGTACTTAAATAGTTGAGTGCAGCTTTGCCCTCTTCTGGATTACGCTCTATTACTAAAAGAACGTGCTTGTCTAAGCCTTGTAGAGGAAGGCGCTGCCACTCATCCCAAAAAGCGGAATGCCAACGTAAGAAACTAAGTTTAGTAGCTGTGCGTCCTTTGTCGAGTCGGTAGAGCAGAATATTCCATCCCGTAAGGAAAGGATACAGTACCACTGGCAGCCATAAGTTGATAGTTATTCCGGCGACCCACGCCACGCCCCACGTCACGCCCCACGCCACAAACCCCACCATGCCCACCGCCACGCCCAACGTCATGCCCAACGTCACTCCCCACACCACGCCCCACGCCACGCCCAACGTCACGCCCAACGTCACTCCCCACGCCACGACCCACGCCACGCCCGACGCCACGCCCGACGCCACGCCCAACGCCACGCCCGACGCCACGCCCGACGCCACGCCCCACGCCACGCCCGACGCTACGCCCGACGCTACGCCCCACGCCACGCCCGACGCCACGCCCAACGCCACGCCCCACGCCACGCCCGACCCAATCTTTTCTACTGGTGCACCTAGTAGCCAAAGCACTAAGGCAACAACAATTGAATTAGCTAGGACAGGCAAAACCAGGAATGCTTGTATTAGTAGCTTCCACAAAGCTGGGTTTTGCCATCTTAAACCTCTGTTCGTGTTAGATTGGGTGTCTAAAGCAGGGTCAATACGCTTGACATGATTTTGCCAAGCCGAGGGATGAAAGAAAAGCCAGAACAGCAGTTGCAGGCTACCCAGAATCAGGTTGGGATGCTGTTCTGGTGCATTGGTGTAGGCGTTGCGCGGCACATTTGGCAAGATCATCCGATTTTAGGTTTTAGATTTTAGATTTTAGATTGAGCCCACAGATAAATGCCAGGCCTTGCGCTCAAACTGCTTTACGTACTTAATTTTGAGTAGTTTCATAAATATAACGATCGCTAGACAACTTTCTCAAATAAATGAGTGAAGGGCTGCATCTGTTGTAACCCTTCTTCCTGCCAATCATCCCCCATTTCCCCATCTTCGAGACTAAATAATCGTTCTCGACACAGAATTTGCAGCAGCAGAGGCCAGCATTTACTTTGAGTCAAAATCCACTCGACATCCTCAGTCGGAAAAGGAATGGGCGAACTGGCTATCAACTCGCGCGCTTCAGCTTCAGTCATAGCTCCCAGAGTTGTGGTATATCCAAAGATATTGAAAAAAGGCGAACTATGTCCGGTGCTGCGCGCTAAATCGATCGGCGATTCTGGAGTTGCCAAGACAAACCCTAAATTCCCATTGGTTTGGTTTGTTGCCAAAGAGCGCCAACTCTCCCAAAACCCATCATCTAATTCGGGACAGCGCTGTAAACCTACACCAATTTCATCTAATAGGATGACTGTAGGCTGACGTAAATTACTGCTAACCACATCCATAAATCTATCTAAGTCGCAAGGGTTAGGTACTGACATTTTTAGGGATTCTAAAATGTAGCGCAGCAGCCCTTCCCGACTCTGCCGTCGCGCATCTTGAAAATCTACGAAAATCCAACGATAGTTTTCTGGATGGGGCAACCAGTCAGATTTTTGACCGGGACGCAACTCTTGTGTTGGGGTGGTGGTAATATTTTTCAAGTATTGCAGCAAAGAAGTCTTGCCACTGCGCCTCTTGCCGATAATCGCAGCATTTTGCAGGGGACGGCGTTTCAGTAAGTCGAATAGGCGTTTTAGTTCCTTATTTCGCCCAAAAAAGTAGCGCGGATGGGTGATGGGAGTACCAGTGATGAAAGCTGAGGTTTCCTCGAAGATAGGCTTAGGGATAGTTTCGTCTATATGTACGATATTTCTCCACTCATACCCCAATCTCTCGCTAATTTCCAGAAAATATGAGTAATCAACAGGTTGTCCCGTCAGAAATTTCTTGACTGTGGATAGCCCAATGTCCAATTCTTCAGCCAAAGCCTTCTGACTCGGAAAGCCGTTGCGTCCTAAGGCCGATTTGACTTGTTCGATACACCCTGGAGAAACTTTGAGCGATCGCCCCATGATGCCTCTACAGAAAATTACTCATCCGAATTATAGATTTAATCTCAACTACAAGTCAACCAACAAGTCAACCTCGCTCGACTCTGAACTCAACCTTGCTTGATTTTAAATAGGATTGTAGAGTTAAATTTCTAGAAATGTCTAACAAAAAATCCCATTCCAACCAACCATTCCCTTCTGATGATTACCCAGAAATGAAGCGAGATGTCATGCAAGAACGTTTGCGTCAAGCTAAATGCACTGTTAACGCGACTCTTTGGTTAACAATAGTAAGTGCCTCCATCAGTATTTTCGGCATCGGACTGTTGTTTTCTGGAAAAGTCACAGAAGGCAAACTTGCCACCGCTGGCGGATTAACATCAAACATTGTCAGCGTTGGGTTACTCAAGTTTACAAAAGAAACGAACGACAGACTCGATCGCTTAGCCAAAGAATTCAAAGACGACGATTAAATAAGAATAGTTAAAGTAGGTGCGCCTTCCGCACCTTACAAATTACCAATTCAACTAATGCGCGCTTTACAAGTCAAAGTAGGGTGCGCCTTCCGCCCCTGACAAATTCAACTAACACGCACCTAACAAATTCAAATTAAATTATGCAAAAATTTATCAAAAGTTGCGCGATCGGGCATAGCACCTTGAGCACCCACTTTAGTTGTGCACAGAGCGCCCGCTGCTGCGCCCCACCGCACCGCCTCTGACAAGGACAGACCGGCATCTAATGCAGAGGCCAACCCGCCGTTAAAAGCATCGCCAGCAGCCACAGTGTCGATCGCTTCCACAGCAAAAGCCGGTACAAAAAAGGTTTCATCCGCCGTAACAGCAACAGCCCCGCGATCGCCCAATTTGACAATAACATTCTTGACCCCACGCTCCTGCAACTGTTTAGCAGCTACAATCGCTGTTTCGGTGTCATTCACCCGAAAACCGACTAACTGGCTGGCTTCCACTTCATTCGGCGTGATAATGTCAATTAGCGGATAAAGTTCGATCGGCAAATCCGCCCTAGCCGGTGCTGGATCAAGAATAACTCGCACCCCCGCTTCACAAGCAGCTTTCGCAGCTTTTTGGACAACTTCCAGGGGAATTTCTAACTGTAACAGCAAAGATGTAGCTCCTGTTAAAAGTTTTTTGAGACGCTCTATATCTGCTTCACCGACATGGTTATTCGCGCCCGGAATCACAATAATATTATTTTGACCTGTCTCGTCTACGGCGATAATTGCCACTCCTGAATGAGTGTTTTGGTCTATTAATACATTGTCTGTATTTAAACCATAAGATTGTAAATTTGTCAATAATTCTTCAGCAAATTTATCGTTGCCAACGCGACCGATGATGTGGGTAGAAGTGCCGAGACGGGCGGCGGCGACGGCTTGATTTGCTCCTTTGCCGCCGCCGGCTGTGAAAAAATTGCTACCGATGATAGTTTCCCCTGGCTGCGGCAACCGGGGAGTTTTTGCTGCTAGGTCGAGGTTGATACTGCCGAATACGATGATGGTCATAGATTCAAATTGGGAATTGCGAATTGGGCATAGGGCATCGATGCACGCTCGAATTGGGCATTGGAACTAACAAATAACTAATCACAAATAACTAATAACCAACAGCCAACTGTCAACTGTCAACTGTCAACTGTCAACCGCCAACAGCCAACAGTTAACAACCAACGGCCATCAAACGTGCTAGAACAGTTAAGGTCTTCACCGGTCAATTCAATGGCTGCAATTACTCTCGATCGCAATCCCTGTGTCCTGCTAGTTGAAACAGACGAAGTTCTCGCCGGACACTTGAGTCTCGACTTAAAATCCTCCGGCTACGAAGCGGTAGTGGCTTCTAATACCACCACAGGCCAACATTTAGCTCATGAATTGCAGCCAGCTTTGATTGTAATCGATCGCATACTTGGCCCTGAGTCGGGGCTGTCACTGTGTTCTTACCTCAGAAGTATTGGCAATCGGGTGCCGGTGCTGCTATTGGTGGGTCGTGATACAGTTGACGATCGCGTAGCTTGTCTGGAAGCTGGGGCGGATGATTATTTTCTGAAACCTTACCGCACTGAGGAGTTTTTGCAGTTGGTGCGCTTGTATTTGCAGCCGGATAACAGCAGCAACGAACAATTGAGGTTTGGCGATTTAGTTTTGGATTTGGCCTCTAGGCGGGCCCTACGCAATGGACGGGCGATCGACCTGACGATGAAGGAATTTGAGCTGCTAAAGTATTTGATGGAACATCCCCGCGAGGTTTTGACTCGGGAACAAATTCTGGAAAATGTTTGGGGTTACGACTTTCTGGGTGAGTCGAATGTGATTGAGGTTTACATCCGCTATCTGCGGCTCAAGATTGAAGATGAGGGCGAAAAGCGATTGATTCAGACCGTGCGCGGTGTTGGCTATGTGATGCGGGAAGCTTGAAGAAGTCATTAGTCATCAGTCATCAGTCATCAGTCATTAGTCAGTTGACAGTTGTCAGTTGTCAGTTGTCATCACTCAACGCAGTCAACAGTCAACAGTCAACAGTCAACAGTCAACAGTCAACAATATAAAATCATTATGAGTTATTTAGCTAATTTCCTGAGTATTGGGGTAATTATATTTTTGCTGGGATGTTCGCCGACTTTACCGATCGCGAATGCTGGTGCTACTGGTATTTTGGCCTCGCAGTCTCCGACGGCGACAACATCGGGTCAAGTGCTGCCTGTTTCTGCTAGAGCTCGGATAGGCGATCGCCCAATCGAACTCGAAGTGGCGAAAACCGTGGAACAGCAGGCTATGGGTTTAATGTACAGAACTTCTTTGCCGGATGACAGAGGAATGCTGTTTGAGTTTAAACCGGCGCGGCGGGTCAATTTTTGGATGAAAAATTGCAAGATTTCTCTGGATATGATTTTTCTGCGAGATGGGGTGGTTGAGGCGATCGAAGTTTCTGCACCTCCTTGTACTGCTGATCCTTGTCCTACCTACGGGCCCGATACTGTTGTCGATCGAGTTATTGAACTCCGGGGCGGGCGGGCTGCTGAACTCGGTGTCAAAGTGGGCGATCGTATTGAAATCGAGTTTTTCCAGTAAAACTTCGGACTCTTTCAGTAAAACCTGCAAAAAGACACAATCCCCCGGTTTCCATCGCCCAGAGAGCCCCCTACCTTCGGAATACCGGAGAAAATTTAGAAACTTTACAAAAATTGATTAAATTTGTTAAGATATTAATGTAAGATTCAGTACAAACACCGAAAGATTTGCTAGGATGTCAATCTCAGTCAGTCAGGACTTGAGCTTGTTTCCGGAAGCTGTAGATTGTTGGTCGCAGGTATGAGACGAGTCAGCGACTCGTTACCAATCCTGAGAGACGATACTCAGCCTCAAGGTGTAGCAACACGAAAAGAAATTCTCTGGAAGTTCTGGCGATCGAGCTAAATCTACTAAACCTATCTAAAGTAATATGCTACGAGCCAAGTTAATTGGCGGGAATTGGCAAACTTAACTTCTGGTAGCAGTTTCGGGTTTTATCGAAATATCTAACTAATTTTGTCGAAGTAGATTTGCGGATTCTGCATTTTGGCAGATGAAGTTAAACTCTGAACTTGGTTTAGTAGTTTTAGGTAGCAGAATTTATTCTGATTCGCGCTGCAAAGATGCCGAGGTATTCAGTTTAGGTTCGATCGCGATCGCAAGTCGATCGGGCCGACATCAGCAAAATTGCAAAACCTTTCGCTGTTTGGGAAAGGTTAGCTTTACAGTATCACTCAGCATTATGTTTGGCAGTTTAACCGCTAATACTGTTTTAACTGCTATCTACGGTAACAAGACAAATTTAAAACTGGCTTATTACTCATCCAAAACATCAGGTTCACATCAGAAAATGGTGTCCTATACTTAGAGGTGAAATCACATGGCACCCGCTACATACACTAGATTAATTCGATTTTTACAAGAAGATTTGGCAATTTCGCCCGCGTCAATTGCTGTCGCCGAACGTGTCGGCGATAACAAACAGCGGCAGCGTGATAAAGACCCGAATTCCTTGCCGATGGTTCTGTGGCAATACGGTTTAGTCACTCTCGAACAGTTGGATAAAATCTTTGATTGGTTATCCGAAGCCTATTAAAAGGATTTTAGATTTTTGATACTCTCTAAAATCTAAAATCCTTTAACAACTGAGATTAGGATTCAGCCAAGAATTTGGCAGCAGCAGCAACGCCGGCACCAGGAGTGTAGCCTTCATGACCCAATTCTCGCAACACGACTTCTAAAGAGGAAATTGCTGCTAGAATATCGCGATCTGCCACAAAGCCCAAATGACCGATTCGGAAGATTTTACCTTTCAAATGGTCTTGTCCGTCGGCGAGAGCAATGTCAAATCTCTTTCTCATCAAAGTCCGCACTTTTTGAGCATCTACGGATGCTGGCGGCATAACCGAAGTAATCGCAGGACTCGCGGCTTCGTCAGCGGCAAACAACGGCAAACCTAAAGCTTTGACAGCAGCGCGAGTAGTTGTCATTAAGCGTTTGTGTCGCGCGAAAACATTTTCCAACCCTTCTGTTTTCATCATCTGCAGCGATGCTTGCAGGGCAAAAAACATATTGACCGGTGGAGTAAAAGGAGTGGTATTTTTGGCAGCGTCTTTGCTATATTTGCCTAAATCCAAATAATAGCGGGGCAGTTTCGCAGTTTTGTAAGCTTCCCAAGCTTTGGGACTGACGGCCACAAAACCCAAACCTGGAGGAATCATGTAAGCTTTCTGAGAACCCGAAGCAATGACATCGATGCCCCAAGCGTCCATCGGAATATTGACAGCGCCTAAGCTAGTGACAGCATCGACCATAATTAAAGCTTCACCGTGGGCTTTAACGTGGCGGTTGATGGTTTCGAGGTCGTTGAGGACGCCCGTGGAGGTTTCCGAGTGGGTGATGATGACAGCTTTGATTTGCTTCTCTGTATCTGCTTCGAGTTTTTCGCGGAAGTTTTCGGGGTCTAAAGGTTGGCCCCACTCGGCTTTAATAATTTCGGCGTTTAAACCGTAAGCTTCGGCGACTTCAGCCCAACGTTCACCAAATTTGCCGTTGGTGCCGACTAAAACTCGATCGCCCGCACTTAGGAAATTAATTATCCCAGCTTCCATCGCCCCGGTACCGGAAACGGTTAAACTCAGCACGTCACTTTTAGTTTGGTGCAGCCATTTCAAATTTTCGGTACATTCTGCAAAAATCGCGTCAAATTCCTTGCTGCGGTGGCCCATCGGGTGTTTTGCCATCGCTAACAAGGCCGCTTCAGGTACCGGCGTCGGGCCGGGAATCATCAGCATTAATTTGTTGTCCATGATATTGTCCTAAGTTTTTCTGTGGGAGTTATATAGAATAAATCAAATACGATCCGTCGCGTCGATACTCTAAGTTTTTTAACTTTTAACTCCCTTGTGGTTAATTTCATTTAGAGACCAGCGATGTTCTACCGCTAAGTTCGATCGCTCGCAGCTTTGTTCTAATTGCTTTTGAATGGCAAGTGCTTTACGCAGTGTAATAATAAGTTGGTGAACTTGTTGCTGCTGCGGCGATTGTGGACTGACAGCAAACATCGTTTTGCGTTCTAACAATTGAAGTAGCAATTCATAATGAATGTACGAAGGAAGGGGGATTGGCTCCATGAAAGCTAATATACCTCAGCGAACCGACACCCCATTGCAATTGCATGAGGCATCACAGGTGAACATTAGATGCCCGATTTTTTATTTGTTTTCTAACCGTACAATAACCCCTGCTTTGCCGATCGAATATTCGGGGCTGGGTGCGTTGGACACGCTAAATCTTGCGATCGACAGGCTTACAGAATAGATTTAATTGCTTTCTGGCAAAATATTTCTATGCAATATAGCTTTCAGTGCTATTTCTTTTTTACAGTAGCGCTTGAGTCGATGCAGGCTAGAAATTCTCATTATTTACCTACTTAATCATTTTTTATCAGAATTAAGGGTGCTTTGTCAAGCGGTCTCGCCTTTCACAGGCTGGGAGGGTGATCGGCAAGCGAGGCTAAAGCTGCACCCGGATCGGGCTGTTTGACTAGAGATTCGCCTATGAGGACGGCCCGGGCGCCAGCACGGGCAACTTGAGTTAGGTCGTCGGCAGTGTGGATTCCTGACTCGCTGACGATGAGGATGCCTTTTGCTTGGATTTCGGTTTGGCGCGAGGCTAATAGTTGACCGGTAGTTTCTAGGCTGACGGAAAAGTCTGCTAGGTTGCGGTTGTTGATGCCGATTAGGTTGACGCCTTGTATGGTTAATACTCGATCGAGCTCTTCGAGAGTGTGAACTTCTATTAAAGCTGTCATGGCCAAAGTCTTGACAATTTTTACAAAGTATTGTAAATCTTTGTCAGATAGAATAGCTGCGATTAACAATACAGCATCGGCGCCGTGAATGCGGGCGAGATAAATTTGGTAGGGATAGATAATAAACTCTTTGCAAAGTAAGGGTAAATCGACGGCGGCACGGATTTTAGCGAGGTTGTCGAAGCTGCCTTGAAAGAACTTTTCATCGGTGAGTACGGAGATGCAAGTAGCGCCGTTTTGTTGGTAAGCTAGGGCGATCGCCACCGGGTCGAAATCTTCGCGAATTACGCCTTTGCTGGGGGAAGCTTTTTTAACTTCGGCGATGATAGCGGGTGTGGTTTTACCGTTTTTGAGCGCGGCAAGAAAGTCGCGGGTTGGCGGTGCAAAGGGGAGTTTTTTGTGAAGATCGGCTAAGGGCGTGCGATCGCGCTTTTGGGCCACTTCAGCTTCTTTTTCCCAGACGATTTCTTCGAGAATGTGCTGGGGTTCGGCGTCGGGTACGGCGATTTGGTAGCTGAGGTAGAGTACGGAGACTGATGTGCTGGGAGGACGGCGGCGGATTTGAAGCATTGTTACTGGTTGATACTAAGGATTATTGTAGGGGCGATCGGGCTTTTTGCAATTGGCGAGTAAGGATTGAAGTCGCAGCGATCGCAGATGCAGCGATTCAAATCGCCCTTACAAAGGCAAAACCCGCCTGCCCGGGTTAAATTGCACAAGTCTGGCGTTGCGCGGACTTTAATTGTGTAGCGACAGGTTTCAACCTGTCGCACGGATTGTTATATGAAAATTCCCAAATTGCATTTGTAGAGACACGAGCGAGCGCGTCTCTACAAGATGCGATGGTTAGTGAGACTTTTTGTTCAGAACAATGACAACTTTCTGGGAGTCTGGTTTTTTAACTTCCCTTCTGCATTGACTCCGAATCTTAGTTCGCGATGGGGGAGAATCATAGTAAATTTTTTCCTCGCCCCAAGGAAGACAAAGCTGCACGCCTACAGGTTGCCGTTCTCTGCGTTCGGTTGAAGTATTCCTGTTTTTCATAAGTTAATCCTCTGTGTTTGGGTTGTTGATTTATCCCTAAACCCATTACACAATGCCCATCAAAACAGGAACCCACAAGATGCTATCAAGATACTATCAAGATGCTATCAACCTTCAGATTGAATCCGCTATTTGACAATAAAGACTATAATTTAATGAATAAGACGGGAGAGATAGCTGATGTCCTGGGATGACTTTCTGGAAAAAGTTGCTGATACTCACAGCTTGTTCGATGCGGACGATAGACAGGTTTTCATGACGAGGTTCGCTGAGCGAAATTTAAAGTCAAAGGTATCAAACCCCAAGTTAGCAAAGGATCTGAACGTCAGCGTCTCGACACTGGAAAGACGATTAGGAGTAGTCTATGGCAAGTTTTCTCAAAGTTGCCCCAAGCTTGATTCTGATAAAAAGGGTAAATTCGAGCTACTGCGAGAGTGGCTGAAAACTGGATATGCTCAATATCAGGAAACGCGAAAGCTGCCTGGGCTACCTGCAACCTCTAACCTTGCTGCGAATAATCAGACTGAAGGTTTGGCATTTCAGCACACTCCCGACAAGTGGCAGGAGGTTTGTCGCCGGATGCTTTTGGAACAGAAGCGGCTAAGCAGCAATAAGCTAATGCCTCCTCAAATGAAGCGTGATCTGATTGATGAAAATATCTATGTAGATTTGACCTTAGTGCAGCAAGAGCAAATCCAAAAGGTTGGAGGCGACTCATCACCTGAACAGGGTTCGCTGTTGTATGAGTCAACGGGGAACAGGGAAACCGAAAGATTTGAATACAACCAATTTCTCACAACACTCCTCAGCACTAAGAAAAACGATCGAATTGCCATCATTGGTGAACCAGGAGGGGGGAAAACCACGCTTTTACAGAAAATCGCTTTCTGCAATACTCCGGACAGTTTTTAAAGAGGGATGCGACGCCTACGGCAAGCAACGCTTACGCAATAAATCACAGAAGCGA